>CAZRMB010000567.1:0-1510 GCA_964600925.1 uncultured Syntrophomonas sp. | reverse complement strand
ATGAGCGACTGGGTATTCTTCGATAAATCCATAGCCTCCATAGACCTGAATGGCATCGCCAATCAACGGCCAGGCCATATCTGTACAGTAAGCTTTGACCAGCGGGGTCATCACTTCAATACGGTCTTTGGCTGTTTGGCGTTCCGCTTCATCGGGGCTGTGACGGCTGATATCGAAATAGTAATAGGTTTTAAAGGCCATGGCCCGCATGGCGTCCGTGTAGGATTTGATATTGAGCAGGATTCGTCTGATGTCGGCATGATATATGATCGGCACCCGACCGGCTTTAGGATCTTTAAAGGAACGTCCCTGGATGCGATTGCGGGCATAATCAACAGCATTGTTATAGGCCTGGGTTGCTACGCAATAACCGGCCATGCCGGTATCCATCCGGGCGCCGTTCATCATCTGGAACATTTGGGCCATGCCTTCCCCGACTCCGTCAACAGGAGGATTGCCGATTAATATACCGCGGCAGCTGTTATTCTCACCGAAACTGAGAGATGCGGTGGAAGAGCCTCTAAGACCCAGCTTGTGTTCAATGCCAATCGTGAGAACATCATTAGGTTCACCCAGGCTGCCGTCTTCATTGACCCAAATCTTGGGCACAATGAAAAGGGAAAGACCTTTGGTGCCAGGTTGGCCACCTTCGATTCTGGCCAGTACCATGTGAATAATATTTGAGCAGATATCATGATCGCCAGCGGTGATGAATATTTTAGTGCCTTTGATCTTGTAAATTCCCGTCGCATCGGTTGGGTAAGCTTTGGACAAAATGTCGCCTACATCAGAACCGCCACCGGCTTCTGTGAGGCACATGGTGCCGCTCCACTTCCCGCTACACATGGGGGGCAGGAAGGTTTTTTTGTCCCATTCGCGGCCGTAGGATTGGATCAATTCCAAGGCACCGCCGCTGAGATTTTGATAGGGTATGTAAGCTGGATTGGCGGAAGTAATCATTTCAATAATGGAAGAATAAACGACCTGAGGCATGGTTCCTTCACTTTCCTCCACCAGATTGGATATGCCCCAGCCTTCGGAGTTCAGGAATTTGTAGATGGGATGGAAGGATTGCGGTACCGTTACGACACCATTATCAAAGTGGCATTGGATGGTGTCACCGTCCTCATTGGTGGGCGCAACCTGTTCGGTCACGATTTTCAGTCCCTGGTCCAGAATGACATCGATATCATCTATGCTGTAATAATCTCGAAACTTTTCAAAACCCAACATTTTTTCGGTATCAAGCCATTCTTTGAGGATAAATTTCAGATCACGGTTTGAATAAATAAAGTTACTGGCCAATTCAATGACCTCCTTCTGCGCATGATTTTAAATAATTAACTTAATTGAAATGACTAATGGGAAGATTTCAAAAATTTAAGTTAAATTAGTACATCTGCTGCAAAAGCTGTAACAACGTATAAATTATGTATATTGCTGGAAATGTTGCTGAGTGTTTTTATTTGCCGGTATAAAGAGGTTTTCGTTTTTCTAAAAATGCTTTCAT
>CAZRMB010000566.1:0-1511 GCA_964600925.1 uncultured Syntrophomonas sp. | reverse complement strand
CTCGTTTCGCCCCGCAAGAAGGTCTGACCAGAGCGCAATTTGCCAAAATGGTCGTACTGGCTTTGGAGGAAACTCCGCTGACCGGGGAAAGCAGTCGTTTCAGTGATATCAAAACCAGTAACTGGTTTTACGGATACGTGGGAAAAGCCGCCGCTTTGGGGATGATAAAGGGTTACCCGGACGGAACGTTTCGTCCTGATAATGTATTGAGCCGTCAGGAAATGCTGACGATTTTGGTGCAAGCCATGAAAGCAAACTCAGGAACTGAAACAGCTGATGCGAATCTGCCGGCGCCCTTTACGGGAGAAACGAGGATCAGTGATTGGGCAAGGACTTATGTCTATCAGGCTGAAAGCCTGGGACTATTGGAACACGGCTATATGGTATTGGAAACCGAACAGGGACTGTCTTTTGATGCGGAAATGCAAGCTAACCGGGCAGAGGCTGCCTTTACAATCTACCGCATGCTGCAAAAATAGTTATCGGGGAACAGGAGTAATATTAATCTATGGACGGCTGGTTAAAAAGATTCGGGGCTTTCGATCTGGTCATTATCGCATTGATGGCTGCCCTGGGAGTGGCGGTCAAACCTATTGTTGTATCACTGGTTCACATTATAACCGGGCCGTTATTTATTCCCGGCGGATCGCTGGCGGGGGGCTTCTATATGATGTGGCTGGTGTTGGGGGCAGCACTGGTCAATAAACGGGGCACGGCCACCCTGATCGGGTTGGTTCAGGCGATTATCGTTATCGTGACCGGATTTTATGGAACCCACGGGATTGTCAGCCTTGTCACCTATACCCTGCCCGGTTTGACGGTGGATCTGCTCTTATGGATAACGCGGCTTAAGGCAGATGAAAAAATGGCCATGTTTGTTGGCTGCATCGGTGCCAATCTGTGCGGCGTGCTACTGGCCAACCTGGTATTTTTCCGCCTGCCGCTGATCCCTTTGCTTTTCAGTTTAAGTGCAGGGGCATTGTCAGGCGCACTGGGCGGTTTACTGGCCTGGTTGGTAGCGGAACGATTCAGCAAACTTAACATTTGATTAACACCGTAAACATATATTTATGGGAATGGATGAAGATGAAGAAAAACAACCGTATAATCGTAATCGTGCTGGCGGTATTGGTCATCACGACTGCCATCGGGGCTGTATTGAACCAACGCTATGCGGCGGAGAAGAAGGCATTGCTTGAGGCGGCGGAAATTGCGGTGCTGGAAGATGGCCGGGAAGCAGCGCGTCTCAACATGACTGTCCTGGGGCAGATGAAAACAGTTGAATTCACAGCCCGTCTAAAGAGCAGCCTGATGAAAGCCCCGGAAGACCATATCTATACCGGGATCGCTTTCGCCGACCTTTTTATGTCTGCAGGACTATCTCTGCAAGGAAAGACCCGGGTGCTGGTAAATTCCGTGGACGGCTATGTGGTACCTCTGGCGGTCGAGGAAATAAAAGAGTTTGACAATATTTATCTGGTTTACAAGGATAACGGTGACTATCTCGGTTC
>CAZRMB010000565.1:0-1517 GCA_964600925.1 uncultured Syntrophomonas sp. | reverse complement strand
CTTCCCTATGACCGAAAAAACATCAGCATCATCAGTATCGCAGTGGACGCACCGGGAGATATCATCAGTACACTTTCAGGTAAATTAGGAATGCTTCCCGGGGTCAGTTCCAAGGTAGTATATGCCAAACAACCTGGCAAAAACGATGGTGGCAAAAATGAAAACGCTGATCGATAAATTAGAGAAATATCATATTTTGACCAAACAAGAATTGGTCACCCTGATTTCCAACCGGGATCCGGAATTGGACCAATATCTGTTCGCCAAAGCTGTCGCTATGCGTCATAAAGTATTCGGCAATGATATTTATATTCGCGGTTTAATCGAATTGACCAATTACTGCAAAAACGATTGTTTTTACTGCGGAATAAGGAAAAGCAACCGCAATATCGAACGTTACCGGCTGTCGGGAGAACAGGTGCTTGAATGCTGTCAAACGGGATACGAGCTTGGGTTTCGTACCTTTGTGCTGCAAGGCGGAGAGGACCCTTACTTCACGGATGACCGGTTGTGCACCATGATTAATACGATCAAAAGCAGGTTTCCTGAATGCGCGCTGACTCTATCCCTGGGAGAAAAAAGCCGTGCCAGCTACCAGGCTTATTATCATGCCGGGGCTGACCGCTATTTGCTGCGGCACGAAACGGCTGATGAGCCGCACTATAACAAATTGCATCCTTCCTCGCTGTCGTATTCAAACCGCAGACAGTGCTTGTACGATCTTAAAGATATCGGTTTTCAGGTCGGCTGTGGCATCATGGTCGGCTCACCCTATCAAACTGCCGAATGTCTGGCCGAAGATATTTTATTTATGCATGAATTTAATCCGGAAATGGTCGGTATCGGTCCGTTCATTCCCCAACATGATACCCCCTTTGCAGAAGAAACGGCCGGTACGCTGGAGATGTCCAGATTTATATTGGGGCTGGTCCGGCTGGTGCTGCCCAACGTACTTTTGCCATCAACAACCGCCCTGGGAACGATCCACCCCCAAGGACGGGAACTTGGCATTATGGCAGGCGCCAATGTGGTCATGCCCAACCTTTCCCCACTGGAAGTGCGTAAAAAATATTTGCTCTATGACAATAAAATCTGCACGGAAGACGAAGCAGTCGAAGGGTTCCATGAAATGCAGCGCAAAATCGATAAAATAGGTTACCGCATTGTTGTCGACCGTGGAGACTATAAAAAAACAGGATAAATATTTTTAATAAATTTTTACTGAAGGGAAAGGTCTTATGTCCTGACCCGCTTAAGAAGGGAGAATTGTAATGTACGACCCTAAATCACCTAAATCCGAAGAATTCATTTCCCATCAGGAGATCCTGGAAACTCTCGAGTACGCCCAAAAGAACAAAAGCAATGCTGAACTTATCGACGCCATCCTGAACAAAGCCAAATTGAAAATAGGTCTCTCGCACCGGGAGGCTGCTGTATTACTGGATTGTGACCTTGAGGAAAAAAATCAGGAAATATACCGGTTGGCCGAGCAGCTCAAAAAAGATATTTACGGCAAC
>CAZRMB010000564.1:0-1531 GCA_964600925.1 uncultured Syntrophomonas sp. | reverse complement strand
CAAAACATAAACCTCTCGTAACGATTTCTTCCAAGGCTTCGCCAATTTGGCTCTGCCATCAGAGGCTCGGCTGCGCCATTGCCCCGGGCTTTGCCTTTGGGCTTGGGATGGGTGCATTATTTAAGTATTGCCCGCGCTGTTTGAGAGTCTTTTTTTATTTGGGCTACAAGTGCGTCCAGGCTGTCGAAACGTTTTTCATCGCGGATCCTTTCCACGAAGCTCAGGCTGATGGGCTGACCGTAGATGTCTCCGGTAAAGTCGAACAGGTGGGCTTCTACGGAAACGGGATATTCTTCATGGAAGGTGGGTTTGCTGCCGATGTTGACAACGGCATTGTATTGCTTATTGTTTATCTCTGCCCGGGCGGCATAGACGCCTTTGGCGGGGATGTTGTAATTTTTTTCTACGCCGACGTTGGCGGTGGGAAATCCCAGCTGGCGTCCGCGTTTTTCTCCTTCCACAACGATACCGTCAAGGATGGGATCATAACCCAGCATGCGGGCGGCCTGGCTGATTTTACCCTCTTCCAGGGCTTGGCGGATGGTGCTGCTGGAGACGAGTTCTCCGTCGATGGTAACCGGTTCGATGATATGTACGGCGAAGTTGTATTGTTCGCCCAATTGTTTTAATGTCTCCGGTGTGCCCTGGCCTTTGAAGCCGAAGGAGAAGTTGAACCCTACAAATACTTCTTTAACCTGCAATTGCTCTATCAGAAAATGGCGGACGAACTGTTCCGGGCTCAAGGAGGCGATATCACGGGTAAACCGGTTGTAGATCAATAGATCCAGGCCCATGTTTTCCAAAAGCCAGGCTTTGCGCTGGGGTGTAGACAGCAACGAAGGCATATGATCGGGAGTCAGCAGTTGAGCGGGGTGGGGTTCGAAAATGAAGGCTGCGCTGATTTCTCCGCCTTCTTTTTTGCATTCCACAGCTCCTTTGATCAGTCTCTGATGACCGCGATGGACGCCGTCAAAGTTGCCCAGCGCTAAACATAATTTCTGGCTGGCTGGTTTATAATTTTCAATTTCATATACAAGCTGCATCTGAACGCTCCTCGAATTATTTGAAAACTTTCAGCGGCTGAGCCAGATAGTAGCCCGGCTCACTGACGGTTTTGGCAACCGCCATGAGTCTTCCGGCGGGATCATATATTCTGATCAATCCGGCAGGTAAATCTGCCGGGGCTTTAATATGGTTGCCGTTGTTGACGCGCATGATGTCTTCGTTGTTATCCAGGGTCAGTGCCGGCCAGTGGCGCAGTGGATAGTCGAGCGGCATGAGGTGCGCTTCGATATCTGCTTTTATATCTTCCAGTTCGGCCAGGGTCAGGGCATCCTTGATGTCAAATATTCCGGCCCGGGTGCGGGTCAGCTGCGACATGTAGGCCCCGGTTCCCAATTGTTGGCCGATATCGTGACACAGGGTGCGTATATAAGTTCCCTTGGAACACTTTATAGCAAGCTCAATGGTCGGATTGCCCTCAGTATCTTCGCTGCTTTTGAGCATTTGCAGAGATTTGATCTCAATTTCG
>CAZRMB010000563.1:0-1533 GCA_964600925.1 uncultured Syntrophomonas sp. | reverse complement strand
AATGAAAGTATCAACCTGTTGTTTAATTATGGACGAAAAAATAAAATATCGCATAAAATCATGGACTACATTTATGTCAACGACCAACTGGTGATCGAAGGATTGATCAATTTTTGCATGCAGGACTACCTGAATGAACTGCGCTTTGCAGTTGACCTGGCCTGTGAAGAACTGAATAACGAAAAAGAATATAACGATTTTATTAAATTGCTGCGCTATTTTGTTGATTCCCAGAGTCCCCGCATGCGTGAAGTCAATTTGCTGATGGATAAAGACGGTCTATTTTTCTTATGGGACGGCGAGGGCGTTAATATTGATGAGAAAATCATCAATTATTACTCCAATGAGATGTTATACAATGATATAAGTCTTGACGATATACTGGTCAGTATTCTGATAACCGTTTCACCGCGCCGGATCGTTCTGCATAATGCTTCCAGCGATTATTCTGAACCGGTAAAAATTATCCGCCAGGTTTTTGGAGAGAGAATCAAGGAATGCGGCGGATGCGAACGCTGTCTGCAGAACAGGGAAGGAGAGCTGAACAAGCATCACTGATTACAGGCAATATTCGTCTGTTCTGCCTTATACATTATGTAGATCGTAAATCAGGTTAAAAACGTCGCCCCTGATTGCATTCTCAAAGTATGCTGATTGGGCGGCGTTTTATTGCACATAATTTCTGCAGTGTCTAATGCCGCAACCGAATGCAAGCTTCTTTCGAAGTATGAATCCCGGCCATAATTTATTGATATGGACTGGAAAAAGTGCTATCCTTTGAAGGAATAAATGATAGGGTGATTTTGTGGCTTTCAAGATTGTTTTAACACTTTTAATCAGCACTTTCATCGGTTACATTACGAATGTGGTGGCGGTAAAAATGCTGTTTTGGCCCCGGCGGCCAATTAATCTGGGTTTTTATGCCGTACAGGGGATACTGCCCAAAAGGCAGGCCCAAATTGCTGTCAGTCTGGGAGAACTGGTGGAAAAAGAACTGCTGTCCATGGATGATGTGTTGGAGCAAATCAATACTCCCCGAAATCAGCAGATACTTGTAGCCAAAATATCCGCCATGATCAGGGATAGGCTGGCGGAGCTCTTGCCGCGAATTATCCCTGGCCGGCTGATTCAGATAATTATTGATACATTGGACAAGATTTTGATTCAGGAATCGGCGCAGATCATTGAACAATTATTTAAATCCGGCAGTGAATATCTGACCAACGAGATTCACATCAGTAAAATTGTGGAAGAAAAGGTCAATGCGTTTGATCTGCAGCAACTGGAAGACTTGATCAAAGGTATTTCCGCACCGGAATTAACTTTTATTGAAGTTCTGGGCGGGGTGATGGGATTTATGATCGGCCTGGTTCAGGTCATCATTTTATTGGTAGCATAAGTATTAAACAGGAGGTTATGAAGGATGCTTACAATTACTTTGCAGGATGGCAGCAAAAGGGAATTTCCCGAGGGCACTACCCTCCTGGAAATGGCAGAAAAAATAAGTTCAAAGTTGGCTAAAAATACTGTTGC
>CAZRMB010000562.1:0-1549 GCA_964600925.1 uncultured Syntrophomonas sp. | reverse complement strand
CCTTTTTTAAAGGGCAGCATATTTCTCCCCCTATTTCTGTGGCCTTCCGCAAAAAACCAGATCGAGGTGTTTTTTTCCTTCAGGGCCCGGGTCGATTCACTCATTGTCATTTTGGAGCTGGATCTGTTTCCTCTGTCGATAAAAATATTGCCGGCCAGCCAGTAGAGCTGTCCGAAAAAAGGCAGCCAGCGCAAACTTTTTTTGCCCAGTGTAACGGTGCGTTTGGGAACCACGCGTCCGGTTACAAAAAGATCCAAATTGTCCTGATGATTTACTACATATACACACGGCCCCACATCTCTCAGGCTCTCATAATTTTTTACCCTGATCTTTATACCCAGTATGGCTGCTCCGCCCCAGGAAAAAATTCTTCCAAACACCCGTGTATTGTCGGGATGAAAAGGCCTGGCCAGACAAATGAAAATGCCCAGCAAAGAAACCAAAACGAAATAAATACCCAGGCTGAACAAGCGTAATATGTAAAGCATAAAAACCTCCTCTTATATTCGCTAGATTAGATTTTACATTATTTGGTTGGGATAAACAAATTTAGCCGAAGGATTTTTGATTCTCAGTGCAAAATTGTTAATATTTTTGTACAATATTAAATATTACATATAGGTGGTATAAAAATGTTTCGGATTTCGACGAATCATATATCTGAGGGAATGATCATTGGTAAAAATATAATTGATGGCAACGATCGAGTGCTTCTTACCGCAGGACAGGTCTTGAATGATAGATACATCAAGCGGATACGAGATCTCTATATAGATTATATTTTTATTCAAGATGATCTGGAAATTGAAGATCCCGTTCCCCCGGTACGGCCTGCCACGATTTCAAAGGCGACAGAAAGTTTTAAACGATGCTATCAACAATGTGTGAAAACCGGAAAAGTAAATGTACGGGCAGTGGAATCCCAGGTTGATAACATTATTAACGACCTGCTCAATAATTGCGAGATCATGTATGGAATGTCTGAAGTCAAGGAGTACGATGACTACACCTATGAACACAGTGTGAATGTATGTGTCCTGTCACTTATTCTAGGCATAGACCAGGACTATAGCAAGTTGCAGTTACAGGCACTGGGTATCGGTTCCATGCTTCACGATATCGGCAAAATTAAAATTCCGCTGGAAGTTATCAACAAGCCATCCCAACTCACTTATGAAGAGTTCATTGAAGTAAAGAAACATCCCTTGACAGGGTTCAAGCTTGCCACGCAGTCCAATGACCTTCCCCGGGGTGCCGGCCAAGCGATCCTGCAACATCATGAACATATCGACGGCCGCGGTTATCCCCGCGGTATAGATGAAGCGAGTATCCATGAATATGGATTGATTGTTGCGGTTGCAGACGTATTCGACGCATTGATAACTGATCGGCCGTATCGTCGTGGCTTCAGCAATTATGAGGCTGTCCAGATCATACAGGGAGAAACCGGCACACACCTTTCCAAGCGCTTTGTGGATGCTTTGTTGCGGCATGTAAATTTGTATCCGCCAGGTACAGTGGTGATTTTATCAAATGATGATATGGCAAT
>CAZRMB010000561.1:0-1553 GCA_964600925.1 uncultured Syntrophomonas sp. | reverse complement strand
CCAAAGACCTCATCCGCGCATTCACCTGATATTCCCACCGTAGCCTGCTTTTTTATCCAATGACTAAACAGCCATAATGAAGAGTCAACGTCCGTCATGCCCGGCAGATCCCGGGCGATGACCGCAGGAAAAAGTGCCTCAACGAGTTCAGGGGTATCAGCCAGGTAGGAAGCGTGTCTGGTATCCAAATAGTCTGAGACTTTATTTATCCAGGGGGCATCTGTGTCGGGCTGCAGCTCGCTGGCCCGAAAATGCTGCTCATTGCCGGCATAATCAATGGAAAAGGTTTGCACCCGCTGCTTGTTTTCATTTTTATATACCTCAGCAGCAATCGCGGTAATCGCGCTGGAGTCAAGACCACCCGATAGCAACGTACATAAAGGCACATCTGATACCAACTGGCGTTTGACCGCGTCATAAACCAGTTCCCGCACCTTATCGGTCGTCCGGGCCAGGCTATCTTCATGGCCATGACTGATCAGGGACCAATATGGTTTCGTTTTTATCCCGTTGCGGTCAAGCGTCATACAATAGCCAGGCTTTAATTCGTATACCCCTGAAAACACACCGTGTCCCGGAGTACGGGCCGGACCCAGGGAGAAAATCTCCGCCAGTCCCTCCCGGTTGATTTTGGGCGTCACGTCGGGATGGGCCAGAATCGCTTTGATCTCAGAAGCAAAAAGGAATGAGCTGCCCTTCTCAAAATAAAACAAGGGTTTGACGCCGATACGATCTCTGGCCATAAACAATCTCTCTTGTTGCACATCCCAGACGGCAAAAGCAAAAATACCGTTCAGCCGGGGCAGGCATTCTTCCCCCCATTCAATATATGCCTTCAGCAGTACTTCCGTATCCGACCAGCCATCAAACGAATGTCCTTTGGCCAGTAAAACCCGTCGTATATCCTCCGTGTTGTACAATTCCCCATTGTAAACCAAAACATAGTTTTCATTGCCTCTTGCTGCTATCATTGGCTGCCTGCCGCCCTCCGGATCAACCACCACCAGGCGGCGGTGACCGAGCGCGGCATGACTGCCAAGCCAAAAGCCCTCATCATCCGGGCCGCGATGCGCCAGTTTCCCTGCCATGGTCTGCACAATTTCAGCCTCATTGGCCAGCGATACCGAATAGTCTACCCATCCAACAATTCCGCACATTAGATTGCACCTCCATTAAAAAAGCGTCCCGGGCAAAGTCATACGACTTGCTCAGAACGCCATTGTTCCAATTCAATCTAATATATGCACGATCCCTGTAAAATGTGTTGCCAAATCTGATTACTTCAGCAACATCCGGCAGTGCTGATCGATCTCCTGCCAGAACCGATTTTCCATCCCGGCAGACATATATGATCGTGTGGTGGCGGAATACTGGTAATGCTTCTGATAATAACGTTTGTCAGCGGCAATTTTCTTCAATTGCCTGACCAGAACATCGATTTCCTCTCTGGTATTGTAGGCAGCCAAACTGATGCGCACCATTCCCGGCAGTTTATCGGCTTCCTTCTGTTGATAGACGGATAATAATTTAACATTTTCTTTTTCCCCCATCAG
>CAZRMB010000560.1:0-1554 GCA_964600925.1 uncultured Syntrophomonas sp. | reverse complement strand
ATGGTCTTTGAGCGAGGCTTTGGTGAGTCCGCGGTTGAAAAATGCCAGCGGGTTTCTGGGATCGATTTTAAGGGCCAAATTGTAATCTTCAACAGCACTATTATAATCCCGATGCCTTCTTTTTGCATTTCCACGGTTGTAATATACCGCAAATGACCGGTTGCCCAGCTCAATGCTTTTGTCATAATCCCTGATGGCTTTATCCAGGTCGTTCAGTGCTGCATAAGCTATGCCGCGGTTGTAGAATGCCGTTGCATACTTCGGATCCAGTTTGATCGCCATATCATAATCTTTCACGGCAGCTTGTAAATTGCCCGTTTCTTTCTGCAAGTTGCCTCTTCCATTGTATGCCAGCGGAAAGCCCGGATTGCACTCGATGGAGGTGTTATAACATTTTAACGCGTTTTGAGGATCTTTTTCAGAAGAATAATAGGTAGCCAGCCAGTACCAGGCCCTTTCCCTTTTCGGCGATTTCTTGACACTATCCGACCAAAGGGTGTATGGATTTTTCCACACGCTGTTGCGGTTCAGCGAAGCACCGATATAGGCCAAGCTCAGGATTGAAAGGGCAATGACCGGATATTTGACATTTTTCTTACTCAGAAAATAAAAGGCCAGGTAACTGATCATGAAGCCAAAACCCATCACAGCCATGTAGAGCCGGTGCTCATAAATGACATCCCGGATCGGGATGATGCTGGATTCAACGGAAAGCGTAAGGTAAAACCAGAAGATGGCAAAGGAGACGATTGTCCAGTTCTTCATATACATCCAAACTCCCAGGGCGATTGTAAGCAGCAGGAATCCGAGGCTCAGCAGCTCTTTGGTCCCCCAAAGCGTTGTTGAAACGGTAAAATAGTAATCCAGGTGCTGGTTGATGGGTAAAAACAGCAATTGCCAGTATTTGACCATCACCCTGAACTGGGTGTAAAGGTATTCAGACCTGCTGATCTTGTCAAATTCAGTGGGTAATCCGCTGATGATCAAGCCAAGCGCAATGATGGCGACGACGGCGGCTGAGAAAATCCCCAGGAATTTTTTATCAATCTTTTCTTCCTTGGTCCGGATGAACATGATCTCCGCCAGGATAAAAGCAACGGGAAAAGTGACCGCATTTTGCTTGGAAAGAAAAGCAAAAACGCCGGCAACAAATGCACCCGCATAGAATGTCCAGGGGACCCATTTTTTAGCGGGGTTATTGGCCAGGTGGGCATTTCTACCCCGGATGTACAACAAAACCGACCACATGTAGAAAAATCCGGCCAGGACCGCCATACGCTGGATTATATAAGTTACGGCCTGGGTTTGCAGCGGATGAGCTATAAAGATAAATGCGGTGAACAGGGCGATCAGCACCTTGAAGTCCTGGACCACTTTATTCTTGCGGAAAGCTGCCAGTGACAATATTTCCAGCGTGAGCAGGAAGGCCATGAAACCAGCCAGGATATGGTAGATCAGGTTGGAAATGTGGAATACAGTGACTGATGGCGTACCAGTCGAATCTTTGCTGGCCAGTTTGTAATCGATAGCGAGAGTAAAGAATGAAAAAGGCCG
>CAZRMB010000559.1:0-1564 GCA_964600925.1 uncultured Syntrophomonas sp. | reverse complement strand
TAACGGAATATCAGTTTTCCTGTTGCGATTGCAGGTGTAGCCAAAAGCGCTCCCATTATACCAAATGCCCCTGAACCGGCGATGACCCCGATCAAGACTATCAGAGGGGGGAGATCGACAGCACCACCCATGATCTTTGGCACCAGGAATTGATTTTCCAGCATCTGGACAAGAGTGTAAAAGCCTATGATCACCAGCGCAAAAACCAGGTGGCTGACTGCCAGATGTGTTGATCCGAACAGCAAGGCAACCAAAACAGCCGGAACAGCCGCAAGGATCGGGCCAACATTGGGTATCAACTCCATGAATCCCGCAATGACGCCGAGGAAAAATGCCTGCGGCAACCCCAGTAGGAAGCCGCCAAGCCAAGTAACCAGGCCTACTATCAGCATGAGATGTATTTGACCGCGCAGGAATCCGGTCCATGTCTTGTGGATAGCTTTTAACAGCAGGCTCAACTCAGGTCCGTGGCCTGGAGGAATCAAGTCCGAAAACCAATTCTTGAACTCGCCGGCACTGAGTGTCATTTGCAGCGCCATCAGTAGCGTGAACAAGACTGACGCCAGACCTGAAAAAGTCGGTCCCAAAAATCCTGCTACAGCACCCAATGCCCTTCCCAGACGGCTGCTCAAGTCGGCAACCGACATTTGCATTGCCGGAACAGCGGTCTCGGATGTTGACGAAAAATTATTCAGTGCCGTCAACAATGTATTGAGTGCAGGATCAAATACAGATGCCAGCCACCTGTGGCCTTGCAGATCAGTCAATACGGATTGGATGAACTGGATCGCCCTTTGCACAATCAGATTAGGGTCAATTTGTACAGCAAAATTGACGGCATCCACCAGAGGCTGAACCAAAAGCAAGGGGACTATCAATAACAGGGCTACCACAGACAAATACGTAATGACAACTGCCAGATTTTTATTTATCCTCAGACGCCCGGACAAAAACTGGATGATTGGATCAACCAATAGAGCCAGCAGTGCAGCAGATACTACCAGAGGAATGGCTGATCGCCCAATGTACACCACGAAGAGCCCTGCCAGGAACAAGATAACCGCCATGAGATAGCGAGTGGGTCCACTCCAGCGGTTGCTGGCAGGCATATTCCCCGGCGCGAGGCCCGGCTGACCTGATGAGAAGGATTCCGATTTATGGCGGGTTTCCGTGGTCGAAGTTCCTGGATCGAAATTCTTCGCCTCCGGGTCCATGACATCGTGGGTCGTTGAGCCCACATGCGGCTGATCGTGGGTGGGATTATGTTCTTTTTTCATTGATATCTCGGCCTCGCGGATTTTTTCTGCATAAACATCATTCAGGATCTTTGCTGCTTCAATATCGTTTCAGCATAATTGAGCATCGTTTTCTATATAAATGGCACGGACTATTACAAGTCAAGAGGAAATTTCGTTTTCTGATCGGGGATTCTCATGCTCATCGCCTCAACCGAAAACTATTTATTCGGCAATTGCCGTATATTGCGCATGGCAAAGGTCGAAGGTCATTGTCTTTCCTCCTATGTTACTTGACTTTTGCCTCCTTCCTCCTTATTCATCGAATT
>CAZRMB010000558.1:0-1567 GCA_964600925.1 uncultured Syntrophomonas sp. | reverse complement strand
TTTGGCTGCGGCAGTTCCCGTGAACATGCACCGATTGCCATCAAAGCTGCCGGGGTATCCTGCGTGATAGCCAAATCCTTTGCGCGTATCTTCTATCGAAATGCAGTCAATATTGGTCTGCCCATTCTGGAATCAGCCGAAGCGGTGGATGCCATTCAGGAAGGAGACCAGGTGGAAGTGGAGCTGGAATCCGGCCGAATCCTGAATCTGAGGACCGGGGCCAGCTATCAGGCGGTACCTTTTCCGGAATTTATGCAAAAGATCATGGATAAAGGCGGTTTGATCGAATACGTACGTGACAAGATCGCAAAATAAAACAGGCAGATTTTAATACAAAAGGTTTGGAAGGAGAAAAATTCAATGTATAAAATTGCGGTTCTGCCAGGAGACGGAATAGGTGTGGAAATCGTACCCGAAGCGATCAAAGCCCTGCAAGCGGTGGGGGAAAAGTATAATCATCAGTTCCAGTTTACCGATGCATTGGTAGGCGGATCAGCTTATGATGCCGTTGGGCATCCTCTGCCGGCAGAAACATTGCAGATTTGCAAACAATCGGATGCCATCCTGCTAGGGGCAATTGGCGGCCCCAAATGGGAACAACTGCCGGTACATCTGCGTCCGGAAGTGGGAGCCCTGCTGCCCTTGCGCAAAGAACTGGGCCTTTACGCCAACCTGCGGCCTTGTTTCCTTTTCCCCGGACTGACCCATGCATCAACCCTGAAAGAAGAAGTCATTGCCGGAGTTGATCTGATCGTAATTCGTGAATTGACCGGAGGATTGTATTTCGGAGAAAAGAGCCGGGAAAATATTGACGGGGGCGTCAAAGCCACTGACATCCTCAGTTATTCAACCTATGAAATTGAACGCATTGTGCGCTATGCCTATGAAGTAGCCCGCAAGCGCAACCATAAATTATGTTCGGTTGACAAGGCCAATGTAATTGAAACTTCACGGCTGTGGAGAGAGACAGTGACCGAACTGGCCAAAGAGTATCCGGATGTGGAAACATCCCATATGTATGTTGACAATTGCGCCATGCAGCTGATCCGCAATCCCAGACAATTTGACGTGATTGTGACCGAGAACATGTTTGGGGATATATTGACCGATGAAGCCTCCATGTTGACCGGATCCATCGGTATGCTGCCCAGTGCTTCCATCGGCGGCGAAGTTGGATTGTATGAACCTTCCCACGGAAGTGCGCCGGATATTGCCGGGCAGAATAAAGCCAATCCGCTGGCAACGATATTGTCGGCAGCAATGCTGCTCAGATACTCGCTGAATCTGGAAAAAGAAGCCCAGATTATTGAGAAGGCTGTCAGCCTGGTCATCGAACAGGGTTATCGCACCCCGGATCTGATGGAGGATGGATGCAAACCGGTTGGCACAGTAGAAATGGGAGATCTGGTCGTAAGCCAGATCAAAAGCAGGTAAGAAGATTGAGTGAACGGGCGCTTATATTATGGCCGGGATTTTTGAACCGGCTGTCGCCCATTTGAGGAGGAAATTTGATTGGGAATTTAAAGCTGGATGTTAAAATCTACGATACTACGCTCAGGGACGGATC
>CAZRMB010000557.1:0-1569 GCA_964600925.1 uncultured Syntrophomonas sp. | reverse complement strand
TGTATAGACTCTGATGGTTTACAGTTTGTTCAGGGTGATGGTTTACACTTTCATCCATCAATCACAGGGCTTTCATTCCTTGGATCTCCATGGATTAGATAAGCTCTTTTGATTGTTATATCATGTTCTTTAAGGTCTAAAACACCAATCTTGAACTCCTGATAACAAACTATTCTTATGTCTTTGTTCTTTTCTGTTTCTCTTAATTCTATTTCCTTTCCGGCAAAAATTTCGCCAATATAATATTTCGTTCCAGCAATTTTGATACAGCCATTGCTCCAAATCTTTATTACTTCATTTTCTCCGGAATATTTCCAGGGTTCTATTGTTTCTTGAAAGGGTCTGTTGCTTGCCTGGTAATGCTGGACTGGAAAGTCTAAGTTCAAGGCATAATGGGGCCTTTCGTAGTTGTAAAAGTGCTGATACTCTAAGCGGGTTTCCATCGCTTCTTGCATGTTTGCAGGGATGTGGAACTTCAGCCTTTCTCTTTTGTATGAACCGTTGAATCGTTCCACTTTTCCTTGTGTCTTGGGACGGTGTGGACGGATATGTATCAGCAGAATCCCATGTTCCATCAACCACAGTTCGAAGCCGCTAAAGCCGGTTTTATTTTGGCATCCCCACGGGTTGCCGTTGTCGCAAAGGATGACTTTTGGCTGTCCATACTCCTTCATTACTCGTTCAAAACAGCTTTGTACGCCTTCTCTCCGCTCGTTTTCCAAGGCATCTGCACACAAACAGAAACGACTGTGGTCATCTATCAGTGAAAGCGGATAACAACGTTGTCCATCTCCCAGAGCAAAATCTCCTTTGAAATCAACCTGCCATTGGTCGTTTGGCTGGGCATGTTCAAAGCGTCTTACCTTCAAACGGGCTTCACTTTCTTCTTTTGTTATCTTTCCATTTCTCTTCAGAATCGCATTGACCGTGCTGTGAGCGGGCACCTTTTCTACCCCTTCATTCTCTAACATTCGCTTGATTTTGACAGCTCCAATAGCCGGTTCTTTTTCTCTTTTTTTCAGAATCAGCTCCTCCATTTCTGGATCTGTTTTATTCAGAGGTGTGCCAAAAGTCCGATGACTGCGATCTTCCATGCTTTCGCCGTTTTCAAATCTTTTTAGCCATTTGTATCCGGTTGGTCGACTGATGCCATACTCCCGACAAAAGTAGCTCATGCTCTTTGTGCCGCTTTTTACATCATTGACAAAATCTGTTCTTTTCATCGTTACAGTTATTCCTATAAAGGGCATATTCACCTCCAGGTTTCAATGCCTTATCTTACTAAAAACTGTAAACAATCACCTCGGATAATGTGTAAACAATCACCCCGGTCTATACAGCTTGCTCCCTCCGCAACAGATAAAAGCAAAGATTTTCGTAGGGCGCGATTGGAAGCATCGTGAGTGTCCGGTCAACAGAAATGTTCCGTGCTTCCAATCCGCCTGGCGAAGCGATGGTTTAAGTAGCCGAAACCTGCCCTGGGCTCCCATCGTTCCGCGCGGCAAAACGAAGACACCCCCTCCTGGGACTGCTTGCGTCCTGCCGCAGGTAGGAGTGGGGATTGAGGGG
>CAZRMB010000556.1:0-1572 GCA_964600925.1 uncultured Syntrophomonas sp. | reverse complement strand
CTAGACCATTTCAGCCAATGACCAATACTTTGAGCAGTTTTAGCACGCTCATAGGCCGATAATCGACTCCACGCGTCTTCAGATAAACCACCAAAACGTTCTTCGCCGACTTTTGCCATACGCTGCAACAATTCAAGTTCTGTATCGAAATACCCTCTCCTTCCATTAGTAACTTTATCCAAATAAAGCCTAAAACCATCCGGAGACTTATCTTTATGAAGTTGAAATACTTTTAGGACCAATAAAGCACCCGTCACAATCACTGCAGGAATCATGGTTAAAGGCGATACCAATCCAAACAATCCGGCCAATGAAAAAGCGCCCAGAACAAGCGACAACATTTTTTCGTCAAAATACCGGATTGCGAGAGACAACCGTATAATCTTTGCCAACGGCATAGGCGCTGTAAAATAGATAAAATCGGCTTTTTTAAGACTTGCCACAGCCGGGGGAAGAAGAATTTGATTTACGATATGTTGTATTAATTGTTGATGATCCTCCTCATTAATCGATCTGGTAGACAACAGGAGTTGACCGATAATATCGTGTCCCGGAAAACTACTATTTAAAGCTGTCAATCTCGAGATATAATTACTGTATACAACCGATTCTCTGGCTTCAACGCCTCTGGAGTCAACAAAACCATTCAAAGAGTTAAGAATATGCTCACTTTTCAGACCAAACTCCTCTAACGGATCATCATAATCTTTTAGCTGAAGAAGCCTTGAAAACATTACTTCCTCAAAATATGCGCTCCATGGCCAGTTTTTCTGCCCCTTACGCAGCATTTCATTAAGTTTCTTTAATTGGTCTCCTAGAATATATAAATATACCGCTGACCTTTGAACAGTCTCAGGAACTAAACGCTTATAATCTTTTTCTTTATCGAATCTTTCAGCAAGTTTCAGCAAATATCTTGTCCAAGCCACCTGCCCCTGCAAATCCCCGATCAGAGACTGGAATAATTCCCGCAAGAACTCCTCCTCTAATGGAATTTCAAACCACCCAAGATAGGGATTAACATCACTTTCTGCGAAATCCTGAATAAGAGCCCGAATAGTATTCTCCCGAGCCTTTAACTTGTCACGCTCGGACTCTGTCATCTTCCGGTGTTCTAACATATATTCGATATCTTCAAGTTCCAGCAATAAATTGCCATATTGCGCTTCTTTGGGATCCGCTTGTTTTCTTACACGCTCAACCTTCATGAATAAACCATCATTCCAAGGACAATCGGATAGAGCCCGGTCTTCATGATATCCCCATATTCTCGCGACGGCCTCATGCGGATTCGCTAAACGAGTAGTCAACTTATCTATTATTTTATTAATAATAAATTCTATAAAATCAGTTGAAAATCCATTGCGAACAAGAGTAAACGAAGGTTCATTTACTGAGATTTCCATAACTTTACCGTCTAAGCCCATATATCCATCGAAACGATACACACCTGATTGTGGATCGGTAAATCCGCGTTTACGCGCATAAGCTTCAAGTTGTGGACGATAAACTTTGTCGACCATAAGCGTAAAGATTTCATGAGCAATGCTATCAGCTTCTAGTTCAGGTAAA
>CAZRMB010000555.1:0-1575 GCA_964600925.1 uncultured Syntrophomonas sp. | reverse complement strand
ATGTCAGCTGTTCGCCTTATCGCATTCCCATTGCCCGTCTGGCAGCAGCCCAGGCCGCTATAAACAATCGCTAGCATGAACCCCGGTTTGAAAATGAAAGCACCTTGACCAAGCGTGCAGTTACCGGAAAAATTATAGCTGATGTAATACTTGACACCGTTTCTTGCGGTGTCAAGCTTATTTTTGGAGAGGTTAATGCAAAAATAATAAAATATTTGCAAGAAGGAAGGATTTCAACAGTATATTGTAGTATTAAAAGTAAACAGGTGAACTGATGTTTGCTTTCAATATCTTGTATCGTGAAGGCTAAAAGAAGATATTTAACCACAATTTAAAGAGGTGAAACGGATGTCTGTAAGGGAAGAAATTGAACAAAGGGAGAGGTTAATGCTGCATCCGCTGGCCACCCGTTCCGATTCTTCAGAGGGCAGAAGTATTGCTGAAGAACCTGATCCAATCCGTACCTGTTTCATGGTTGACCGGGACCGGGTCATTCATTCCAAATCTTTTCGGAGACTGAAAGATAAAACCCAGGTTTTTATTGCTCCGCCGGGGGACCATTACCGGACCAGACTTACCCATACCCTGGAAGTTAATCAAATAGCCAAAACCATAGGGGCAGGATTAAACCTTAATCTGGATCTGATCGAAGCCATCGCCCTGGCTCATGATGTAGGGCATACTCCGTTTGCCCATGCCGGAGAACAGATTTTGGATGAACTGGTCAGCGGACATTTTCGCCACAATGAAAACAGTATCAGAGTGCTGACCAGAGTTGAGCAGCATAAGGAGCGCAGCGGACTGAATTTGAGTGAGGAAGTGCTGGATGGAGTGCTGCACCACAGCGGCTATGGTGAAAGTGTATCAGCAGCCTCCACCCTGGAAGGCCAGGTGATCAGGCTCAGTGACAAAATTGCTTATGTCCAGCATGATATCGATGATTCAATTCGTGCCGGATTGCTGGTTCTGGAGCAGATCCCGCGGGAGTACCGTGAAATATTGGGCGATACCCTCAGTAAAAGGATCGCGACATTGGTCACCGATACCATCAATTACAGCCGCAGGTTGTTGGAAGAAGGATCAGGGTTCAGAGTTGAGCCGAGCCCGGAAATTGAAAAAGCCTTGCTAGGTTTACGAGAGTTCATGTTTGAAAACGTTTACCGAGGTTCGGTTTGTCTGGCGGAAAGACGCCGCGCCATGTTTATTATTGAACAATTATTTGGTTATTATATGAAACATCCCGGTCGTATGAGCATGCTTTATCAGCAGATCGCTGATGAAGAAGGTGTTGAAGCGGCGGTTGTCGATTATATTTCAGGAATGAGCGACGATTACTGCATAGCTGTATTCGAAGACATATATATACCTCATTCCCATGTGCCGTTTCCTTCAACGTTAAAAGAAGAAATTTAAAATAGTCTTATAATAAAAGCGATTTTGACAAATTTCATTAAATAAAGCAGGTATTTTCTTTTGGATATAGAAATGTAGGTGAATAATGGCGAATCATTTTGATGATCAGCTCATACGTGAAATAGAATCAAAAATCGACATTGTGGAACTTATTTCCGAAAC
>CAZRMB010000554.1:0-1578 GCA_964600925.1 uncultured Syntrophomonas sp. | reverse complement strand
CCGACGGCACGGGCGGTATTTACGATCGTATTGCTGCCCTCATCTCCATACAGATAACTGTCATCCATGGCTCCGATTCCTGCACTATCCATTACAATTATGATGGCTCTTTTAGACATAATACAAATCCTCCTTCAAAATGGGTATGATTGATCCAGCATAATCTAAGCCCGCGGATGGCATTGCTGGTACACTTCCCGCAGATGACTGCGGGTGATATGGGTATAGATCTGGGTGGTTGATATATCGGCATGGCCCAGCATTTCCTGCACCGCTCTAAGATCGGCACCGTTTTCCAGCAGATGGGTGGCAAAGGAATGTCGCAGCGTATGCGGGGTAATTTCTTTCTCGATGCCGGATTTCTGCGCGTATCCGGCCAGGATTTTGAAGAATCCCTGTCTGGTCATAGCACGTCCGTGGGCGTTGAGAAAAAGCGTCCGCTCATATTGATTCCTGACCAATTCCCGACGGGAATTGGTTATATATCTCTCCGTCCAGGTAATGGTACTGTTATTAACGGGAACAATTCTTTCTTTGCGGCCTTTCCCAAAGCAACGCAGAAAACCGGCCGTAAAATTGATATCATCGATCTGCAGGGAAAGCATTTCCGATACCCGCAAGCCCGTGCCATACATTAATTCCAGCATGGCCCGGTCCCGCAAACCCAAAGGCAGCATAACGTTGCACTGTTCTATCAGTTTGTCCACTTCTTCAATAGATAAAACCTTGGGCAGTTTGCGGTTTATTTTGGGGGTTTCCAAATCCGTGGTAGGATTGACGGCAAGATGGTCTTCCATAACCATAAATTTGTAAAAACTTTTAATGCTGGACAAGCTGCGGGCAACCGTGGAATAGGCTGCCCCCTCATCCATTTGCCAGGCCAGAAAACCAATAATATCTCTCTTGCTTATGTCTTCCCAGTGTAATATATCTGGCTTGCGTTTTTTAAGAAAAGCCAGAAATTTCTCGAGATCTCTTCGATAGGCAGCCTGGGTGTTGGCGGTCAGGCCTTTTTCAAATCCCAAATAATCCAGGAAGGCTGCAACAAAACTTTCCATGGCTTGATCTCCTGCATTTTCTTTTCATTATATGACAAGCAGGAGTTTTATTCCTGCCTATTCTTTTTCTTCATAATAAAAGTTTTGTACTTTCACCACAAAACGGTCCATTTGCTCATTGAAAACGGGTTTCTGTTGCTTGACTGTTTCCGCAGCGTCATTTTCAACCCGTAAAGGATTACCGCTGGGGTGTTCGTCGTCAAACCAGCCACTGAAGACCGGTACTTTGTCATAAAGCAGCCCGGACACCATTGGTATGGCTGCGGCAAACAAGGCCACCACGATCACCACCGCCACCATTTTAACAACCTTTTCTTTCCACTTGCCCACTAC
The DNA here is from genome assembly GCA_964600925.1 of uncultured Syntrophomonas sp. Lineage (GTDB taxonomy): Bacteria > Bacillota > Syntrophomonadia > Syntrophomonadales > Syntrophomonadaceae > Syntrophomonas_B. The sequence goes on along the minus strand of CAZRMB010000554.1, from coordinate 187 downwards.
AATAATCATTGTATTACCTCCCTCCCATTATTCAAACAAAGATTTGGATAAACCAGGGTGAAAAATATGCCTCAATTAATGCGCCGACCAAAACGACCAGCAAAAAAGCCATCATCTGTGCCGTAAATGCTGCCAGGGCTTTGCCCAGCGATAGTGAATTACTATGTCTGCCGCCGGTTATGAAAAT
>CAZRMB010000553.1:0-1581 GCA_964600925.1 uncultured Syntrophomonas sp. | reverse complement strand
TTAATTTGAAAATTGCACTTTGTTCTGTCCCCCTTTGGATAAGAGCCTGTCCCGTCAACGGCGGGAGAGTGTCCGTCCCGATAGCTAGCGGGACGGAAGGGGGGGTTTTATTGATGCTTGTGAATCTAAAAATGGATAAGGTCGCAACTGAAAAACTCTGTGAGCAATTGATAATGGATTGTTTTCAAATTAACTCATTACATGCTCTCAGAGCTTCGGCACTTCTGTATGTATTAAGAAAGAGAGAAAAATAAGAGGCTGCCTTTTTTTTGACAGCCCCCCCCATATGGTGTATACCACAAATACAATAATCTCATAATAATGAAAGACAGGAAAAAACATCTAGCTATTCTTTATACATCTCACAGCAGCAGCGCCGCCACCGTCGTGGTTCAGGCCCCAGTCCCAGACCCATTCCGAATTATACCGCAAATCCATTACCCATGTGCACATATCAGCCCAGTTAGCATACTCCGGTAAATCCAGCTTTGTGGATGTCCATAAGAAAGCTTGTTCACCAAGGAGGTGAAAACCCGGCCCGTTGACCAATCTGCGGCATCCGGAAGGCAAGGCAGTAAATCCGCTAACATTGGTAGCCATATAGTTGGGCTCCATCCAGTGTTCAGTCCCTGCCTCTTTCAAATACCCGGCATGCGCATTGCCACCATAGATTGCAACCACGGTTTCGCACAGCGTTATCCATTCCTGATGGGTCGGCACATGCCATCCTGCCGGGGCAAGTTTACCTGAATTTACTGCATGCCAGTTATAAATGGCTCCGTAGAGTTCCTTATGTTGAATGTCGTTGTTGTACCAGCAGTAGGCAGGACTTCCCGTTTGATAATGTCCATAGATCACCCATTCGTCTTCTGGCTGGATATTGGGTATCGGCTGGCCATCATTCAGATGGGTCACTTTCAGGTTTTCAACCATCCAGGTCTGGTTGCCGATCACGATTGTATGATACAGATTCCCGTCATAATCATACACAGTATTCGGCTGGCAGACGCCCACCAATTGATAGGTTACATCAAAACTTACCGCGGGGCCTTGTCCGGCTACCTGTAAGGTGAAATTGTAATCATCGCAGGCTTGCCAGTCTTCGGGCAGGGTTACCGGATATTCAGCCCAGGTATTGGCTGCCACGGGACCGCCTGTCCAGCTCGAAACGCCGTTGATTACTAAATCCGACCATCCTGTTGTAGAGCGAACGTTGAGGATAAAATCTGACTCGGTGTTATAATAGATGATATCAACCGTTTTGGAATGAGTCCCGTTTCCCCAGGTAATGGTTTTGGAATCCGCTTTTTCAAAATATTCCACGGGGTTTCCACTCAGGTTGATGCAGGATGACGAACAGCCTGCGTAATTTGATTTCAGGGCAGGCATTATCCCCGGCTCTGAGAGTTGATCGATCGGTGATTCCTTTTGACAGGAGCTTAAGAAAGTGCTGACGATTATCACGCCGGCGATGGTTAGATGTTTTAATTTTTTCATGGTTTTAAATTTGTAAATAGTTAATAGTAAGAGAATCTATTATGATAGGGTTTAGTCTTTTGAATGTTAAAAGAGTATATTCCG
>CAZRMB010000552.1:0-1584 GCA_964600925.1 uncultured Syntrophomonas sp. | reverse complement strand
GGCAGGATCTTGTTCAACTCACCCAGCGATACCAGTAAACCGGAATAAAATTGATTGCTGCCAGCGGGGGGATGGTTTTCTGCAGGGGGATTGTCTTTCATAAATTATCCTTCTCCCAGAATAATATTAGGAATGAGGGCATCTTTTAAATCATCCAACCGAAATAGGAATATATCGCCGTCTTCTTCCTCTATAATATGTTCCTGTCCGATTTCCTCATCTCCGGTATTCAGCAAATAGTAATAATCGGGGGGGAATAATTCACCTTTATTGATCACAACATGCTCGATCCGCAAATCCATATCTTTGAACTGACGACTTAAATTCCGCGGTGCCAGGGTTCTTGATAATTGATTTTTCATCTCTGCCAGCAGGTCCTGGTAGTTATCAATGGTTGTCAGTATTTGCTCGTATTGCTGCTGCATCTTCTGAATGTGTTGAGCCCTGGTGTTAAGATGATCGATCTGCATTTCAAGAAAAGAAAATTGGTTTTTAAAGCGTTCGAGTAGGTTGTTAAGAATATTTAAATCACTCATGTCGTTATCTTTTAGCAAACTTTTTAATTGCGGCCATGCTTCACTTAAAACTTTGCCAGCCGCCTCGCTGAAAATGGGAAAATCGGGATTGGCTGATTCCGCATACTGCTTGATCAAATTTTGCAGATTTTGCTGTACCGGGGTCAAAAGACTGGTGATTTCATTGATGAAAGAATAATCTGCGGGATTAGACCAATGCATTTCCAGCAACATCGGTTCCGGGTTACCTGACCATTGATTGACTCTTGTTAATAAGTAAAGCAGGGATTGCAGCCAGTTTTCAAAATTCCTGACCGCAAGCTGGATGCGTTTGCGGTCTCTCTGTCTGATACTGACATCCAAAAGTTCCACGTAAAGGGTGAATTGCGGACGTACATGCTGTTTGTACCAGGCTGACAGGGAGGGCGAATATTTTTTATTGGCCAGGTTATTTTCGTTTTTATACAATTCAGCCAGCCATATATCCCAACTGTCGGCAGACTTTTCATCACTGCCCGATATTTTGGCCAAAAGTTTTTGACTGAGTTCCAGGTTAATCATCAACCGTTTAAAATCTCTGACAAAGTTGTTGCTGTCCGGATCCCAGCTTAACCACAAATATGTGAGCATTGATTGAAATGGATAAACAGTAAAGCATTTTGTCAGTTCCTGCTCAGCCATCAGTGCTTGACAGGATTTTAATGCGTCAAGACTTTTAGCTATAGTTGTCAGTATATCTTTAAGCGCATATATCAGCTCCAGCAGCAACTGATCCTGATTGAGTCTGGTTGTGAAGCGGAGACTGTCAACCAGCGCATGGTTCTGCTTGAGCACATTAAGTCCGTTCTTCACATGATTATAGATTTGCGCAGAACGTTTCAGATTTTTTAATATATCCTCTTTCAGGGCTGATTCATCACGGGCTATTCGATATAATTTCTTAAACTCATCTTCCAATTCAGCACGATAAAGAGGGAAGAATCGTTCCTGAAAGCTTTGGTAATAATAGTTGTTCAAATCCAGAATAAAGTCTTCCAATTCATTCTGCTCAAACTGTTGGCTCTGCAGA
>CAZRMB010000551.1:0-1595 GCA_964600925.1 uncultured Syntrophomonas sp. | reverse complement strand
CCTGCCATCTGGAAATGCGCCTTGTCAATCAGCAGTGGAAATTAATTGAAATCAATCCCCGTATCTCCGGTGGGGCGATGAACAAACTGATTTATTTGGGGATGGGGATTGATCTGGTGGCGGAAACAATTAAACTGGCATTGGGGGAAGAACCTGATTTGAGACCGCTTTACCGCAGACATATTTTCGTTCAATATCGGACTGTAGCCCAAAGCGGTAAATTAGATAAAGTAACCGGCATGAACCGGGCTGCCAGATCTGAGGGTGTCCTGGAGATCTTTGTAAGACCTCGCCGGGGAGCGCAACTTAAGCCGCCGTTGTCCATGGCGAATCGCTATGCTTATGTGATCGCGACCGGTGATAGCCAAGATGAAGCGCGCACGAATGCCAAGGCAGCGTTGATGAAAATACAATTTTGGATGAGCAACGATCATCCCGGTAAAACGGAAAGACCGGATCAAGCTTTGATTATGCCAAATCCTCACAGTTCGGTCAGATTTCATCAGGACTTATAATAGGATATCTTTTTGGTAAAGTTAATGCAGTTTATTGCAAATTATTATCAAGCAGTTGTGTCAGCAGCTCAGAACAAGGATCGGCCATGATCGTCCAGTAGTTCTCATAAATAACCATACCGGGTTTGGCAGCATTTGGTTTTTTAACATTATGACAAAAAGTGTAATCCACTTCTACTTTGTTGGATTGGCTGGCCTTGCTGTAATAGGCTGCCAGGGTGGCAGCTTCGACCAGCGTCTGGTCAGGGACGTCATGAATCGATTTTATGGTGGCGGGCAGCTTGATAATAACATGCGTGCCGGGTACTTCCTTGGTATGCATCCAGAGATCGTTGCGATCTGATTCGCGCAGGGTCAGCCAGTCATTCTGACGATTATTTCTGCCCACTGAAATCAGCAGTCCGTCTGATGAATTAAACCGGCGAGGCTGGCTGCGTTCCTCGCGTTTTTTTCCTTTTCCGGAACTGGCTTTCATATATCCTTCCTTCTCCAGCTCATCAACGATCTCATCGATCTGCGCAGGACTTTCCGCCTGCTGCACAGCAACTGTCACCGATTCCAGATAATCGATTTCCTGCTGATTCTGAGACATAAGCACTTCCAAATGTTTTTGCGCGCCACGACTCTTATTGTAGACTTTAAAAAACCTTTGCGCATTTTGAATAGGAGTGTAGCGCGGGTCCAACTTCAAAGTAATCTTCTCACCGCTGTAGAAATCCTCCAGTACCGCTTCGGGGTCGCCTTTAACATATAAATGGGCATAAGAGGTCAGCAATTCGCCCCATGTTTTGTACACCACATTTTCCAGGGCTTTGGTAAGGTCACCTTCCTGCAGGAAACGCTTTTTATAATATTTATCGAGACGTTCTTTTATATTGCGCAGCAGATTGGTTTTCATGGAATCCAGCCGCAGCATGCTCATCTTTTGTCCGAAAAATTCATTGCAGGCTTCATTCATACTGGTATGTGTACGGCTGAACAAGATGGCCGGATCATCGTTATCATCAAACATACTGAACTCTGTCGGTTGTTTTTTATGATTATAATGAACCATTGGAATGATACGGCCTTGATCGATAT
>CAZRMB010000550.1:0-1596 GCA_964600925.1 uncultured Syntrophomonas sp. | reverse complement strand
AATCATTGATCTCATCGATCAGCGTCCGCAGCTTCTTGTCATCCATTGTTTCACCGTCGATATAGTGAGTCGTCGCAGCAACTTCCATTGGCTCCCGTCTGAGCGAGGGGAAAATCTCCTCCAGACTTCCGCCGGCGATAGCCGTTTTGATCCTCGGGTAAAGCTCCAGGGTAGTCTGGCGCAGGTAAGCACAAGAAGCAGAATCAGTGATCCGTAATTCGGAACAGACCCGATCCGCTGCCGACCGTAATTCTTTCCTGGCCTCATCCTGCGCAAGGCTGCGAAAATAATCTGTAAGCCTGGCCTGTTCATCAGTTGAAATGTCAAGTCCCCGAACATCCTTTCCCAGCAACAGCCGACCGACTGCATTAACCGCCACTGGTTCATAAATATTGACCAGCAGTTCACGGTATTCAGGACAACTGCACTCCAGCAGACTGATCACGGTTTTCGTTTGAAAGCTTCTGCAAAACTTGTTTTCGATCAGCAGGCGATGCAGATACTCTTCAACATAGGCTATGCCCTGCATGGTCTCCGCTACCGGCTGGTTAAGCTGATAATCAATATTGCCGGGAATCTCATGGGCAAAAAAGCGACAGTCATAACACCGGAAGAACTCCCCCAATCCGGCCAGGGTATCCCGATAGGAGCGGCTGCCGACCGGAGGCGCGCTTGCGGCAACCCGGCGCAGCAGTTTCTTTCCCTCTTCGATGCGCTCCTGCAGCAATGCTCGGGATGCTTGCAGCAAATCCTGCATATTCCCCATCATCAGTCCGGTATCATTGCCGGTTTCCTGCAGATACCACCCGATTGAAAAGCAAATGGATTTGAACAATTCCAGGGCAGTTTCTGTTGGTACGGAACTGCTGTCACCCATCGTATAGCTTTCGGTTTGCTGAGCGAGCAATAGCCAAAGCTCATTTTGTATCCTCAGCATATCCTTCTCGTCGAGCCTGCCATCCCGTAAGGCCTGGTTTGATAATTCCGCCAGGTAATTGTTGCTCTCCATGGTTCCTCCTAAAACATATGTCCATTTCTGTCGGTATCGTCTACTGCATAACCATAGCGCGTATTGCGGCAAAGCTCCTCCAGGGTGATATTGCACAGATATTCAAGTGAACCCTGCGCCCGGCCGTCAAAAACCTGTTTCATGAATTCTATCAGTTCATCATCGGGGATGCGATCCTTTGACTCGTTCTTGAAATAATAGAAAGCATCCTGCAATTCCAACAGCGTATCCTCATAACCATCCTGAAAAATAAATGGTGAATCGCAGAACTGCATGACCAGCTTTTTCAAGATCCCCGATCCGAATTCAATGCGTCCTGTATCGCGGAGGGCAGCCACATGCCTTTCCGCCAGATTTTGCATTTGCGGTTCGGACAGAGATAACCCGTAACGAAGCGATATATCATTGCACTCGCGCAGTTCGGCCATGGTTTTGACCTTTTGCAGCCCAACCGGGGAAAATACTGAAATCTCATCCATGCATACCACCTCCAAGCTATAGAATAGAGAGCAGTCGCAACTATTACAAGTCTTTAAATTTCTTCCGATTTGTGGTAATATATCATTGTAAAACAGCTTGTGCAACGA
>CAZRMB010000549.1:0-1604 GCA_964600925.1 uncultured Syntrophomonas sp. | reverse complement strand
GTATCCTTTATACCATCGGCGCCGTGATCTATGCGACCAAACGCCCCAACATCACTTTTGGCATGGTCGGTTTTCATGAAATATTCCATGTCTTTGTGCTGGGGGGCAGCCTCTGCCATTTCATATTAATGCTCAGATATCTGCCTTACTGACAGGCCAGGAGTTGACAGATAGGGACGTAGCACCCTAATTGTCACTTTAATTATTGGGTAACAATTAGGTGCTACGTCCCTACATTCAACGCCTGAAATCCGTTTAGAATTCCGGGCCGCTCGCTTTAAATCCTCTGCCCAAAACCTCGGTCGCTTCACTGATGGTAATAAAAGCATTGGGATCGATCTGAAAAACGATTTCCTTTAAGCGTGGTAGCTGCGTCCGGCTGACGATAACCATAATGATATCCCGGCTTTCACCGGTGTAGGCTCCCCGGCCTGACAGATAGGTGCAGCCGCGATGTAAATTTTCCAGGATCTCCACTGCGATATCGTTGCATTGGGTGGAAATGATCAGGGCGCTTATGCTCACACTTGCTCCCAACTGCACTTTGTTCACCACGCTGCTGCTGATAAAGAAGGATATGGCGGAAAAAAGAGTTAGTTCCAGATTTGAGGTCATGAGGAAAACAGCCAGGATGCCAAGATTCACATAGAAAAAAATGTTGCCAAATTTGTACCCCCAAAACTTGCTGATGATCACCGCGATAATATCCAATCCGCCGGTAGAACCTTTGCTGCGCAGGGTGATCCCGACCCCCAGGCCGTTTATCACTCCGCCTAAAATGCCCGCCAGCAGTAGATTGTCCAATCCCAGATCCATCTGCCAGTTCTTGCAAATCCCAAGAAAAAAGGTCAGCGCCACCATGCCGATCAGACTGTAAAAGGCAAATCGTTTACTGATGAATTTATAACCCACGATGAAAATGGGAATATTTAGAGCCATATACCAGATCCAGATATCCACCCCGGTGAGAAAATTAAGGATGATGGAAATGCCGCTGACTCCGCCGGTCAGCATATGAACAGGCACCAAAACCAGTTGTATGGCAATGGCAATGATAAACGCACCCATCAAAATTCCCAGTATGTCCTTGTAAGAAATATTTTCCCTGAACCTTCTTAACCCGGATGCCATCTCGTCCATGGGCTTGGCAATATGCATGAATTTCCTCCCACAAAATGCTTGCTTCATGTTGCTATCCTATCGCATTGATTCGATTTATTTCAGTTTTTTAAAGAGTCATTGTTGCTGATGATTAGAACAGCATTGGCTTTTTACATGATAACGAACCTATCTCTGCGAGATATACAGAGATAATCAGAAGGTGGCATTATGAATTTGATAAAGAGGTGCGGATCAGACGTCTTTATTGATCTTTAAAAATTGAACCAGATTGGTCTCGGCTTCCTCAGCGCTAAGGTGTTTTATAACTGAGATGTCTTTATGCTCGGCCAGATCCATTACATGGTCTATTTCATAGGCCTTCCCGTTTTTATCAAACAGCAATTTGAGCCGGGGCCTGTTCCGATCAGCGGGATTATCATGGGTTACAATTGCCATATCATCATTTGATAAAATCACCACTGTACCTGGCGGATACAAATTTA
>CAZRMB010000548.1:0-1604 GCA_964600925.1 uncultured Syntrophomonas sp. | reverse complement strand
TGGATTATGGTTAAACAGTGTTGATAACGTGACTATTAGATGTTTATAAAGAGTGCCCTAATAATTTGCTTTTCTCTGTAACCTATGACGATATTTGTTAAAAGCAAACGCGTTATGGTCTCAAAGGAAGAACTTCGAAAGCTGGACAAGGAGCAATTGGTCAATCTTGTTTCAGATCTTTTGATACAGAGTGACGCTTTGGCTTCCCTGGTTCACCATCTTCAGGATGAAATCAATAAACTCAAGACCCACAAAAACAGTGGCAACAGTTCTCTTCCACCGTCCCATGATTTATTCAGCATCAGAAATCAAAGCCTAAGGGGTAAAAGCGATAAGAAATCGGGCGGACAACCCGGCCACAAGGGAGAAACACTTCGCATGTCACCCCATCCGGACAAAATAGTTGAACACCTTCCGGAAAGTGTCTGTCCGCAATGCGGCAGGATTCACGCCAGAGAGACCCTCCAACTGACAGGTCAACGGCAGGTGATAGACATTCCTTTTATCAAAGCCAGTTTCACAGAGCATCAGATTTATCAGGCAGTCTGCACCTGTGGGCATGTGAGTACCGGCAATTATCCGGCCGGGATTAATGCACCTGTCCAATATGGGAACAATTTAATATCACTGGTGGCTTATCTTAGTAGCAGGCAGTTTGTGCCTTACAACCGTTTGTCAGAATTGATTAAGAACATTACCAATGTCTCCATGAGTGAGGGGACGATCTTCAACTTGCTGAACAAAGCTGCCAATATGGTCCTTCCCATCTACCGGGGTATAAAAGAAGAGCTGTCAAAAGCGACCGTAGTCGGCGGAGATGAGACAGGAATGAAAGTTGAAAAAAACAAGTTCTGGGCCTGGACCTGGCAAAATTTACGTGCCACCTACATCACAATTTCAAAGAGCCGAGGCTTTGTCACCGTTGAAAATACGTTTCCTGACGGATTCAGAAATGCAACTTTTATAAGCGACTCCCTGGGGGCACAGTTGAAAACAACAGCGCTCAGACACCAACTCTGCCTTGCCCATTTGCTCAGAGAACTAAACTTCTTCGAGGAGGTGTACCACCATAAGTGGGCAACGGAAATGAAGGATCTTTTGATGCGCGCCATCAGGTTAAAAGATTCCATGACGCTGAAACAATATGCCGGGCCATTTGAGGAAAGAATGACCATCCTGCATGAATTTGAGAAAATGGTAAACCAGCCATTACCGGAGAGCGTCCCCAAAATTATAACCTTTCAGAAACGATTGAAAAAGCGAGGTCATCAGGTCTTTCCCTTTCTGTTTTATCCCGATGTTCCATATCACAACAATGGTTCGGAGCTAGCAATACGAAACGTGAAGGTCAAGCAAAAGGTTTCAGGGGGTTTTCGATCCGAACGGGGTGCAGAAATCTTTGCGATATTGCGATCTGTTGTTGACACCATAATCAAAAAAGGGGGAGAACCATTTGACTCAATCCGATTTGCCTTGAATGTAGCGGCCCGCAAAAACGAATACCTTTCTCAAGCAATCAGAAATTAATTATTCAGACCTGAGTAGTTACTTTTCTTTTGCTAATTTTCTTTGTTCTATTCTCCTTTTAAGCGACTCAACGATTT
>CAZRMB010000547.1:0-1621 GCA_964600925.1 uncultured Syntrophomonas sp. | reverse complement strand
AAGCAGCGATTTTTCGGTTTGCAGGGTGGTAGTTAATCTATTGGCCGATGAATCACCAAAAAGATCTTTTTCTTCAGGTGTACATCCCGCATAGAAGATAACAGCCAACAATAAAACTAAGAATTTTGCTATATGTTTCATGTCGTTTTTCAATTAAGTGTTGTTAGATCTAGCGTTCCTATTGTTCCGGACCGACGCTGTACTATATCGCGGAGTTTATCAATATCAATACCCCACGAAGTGGACAGATAATCTTTTACGATAGCGAACTTTTGAAGGATGATACCACTACCGGTCGTGCCAGCCTTGGTTAACTGTGAGTTCCAGTAACTACTGTCATGAGTAACATAGATCGATACAAGTTCAGCAAAATCTTCCTGAGGTTCTGAGCTGGCATAGCTTGAGATAAATCCCATTGTAAGGGCATTTGCTTCAGACAAATTTACCCAACTGGAAGATTGATAATCTTTTGATATGAGATTAAAATCCGTAGAGTAGTTTTTGGTCTGGTGCAATATATGCGCAAACTCATGATGCATGGTTTTGAAGTACCAGTAATTCAACTGATCGACATCCAGGTGGGCAAGGTCGATCATATTGACATTATACAAGGTAATTTTCAACCCTCCTTCAGCAGTACCCAACACTATAGAACCCTGTGTGTTGTATGCCGGCGATCCGATCAGCTGGATCATTTTCGGGCAATATTTGCGAATGAAATCTTTCCCCGTAAGTTCTTCATACGAATCGATCCACAAATATTTCACCAGTTTGGCCAAAGCTACCGACTTGGAATAATCTGCGGGGACCAGATTGTAGGTTCTGTCTGATTGTTTATCGTCATATCTGTATTTAAAGTCTATATTGTAGGGGATAGTATAGTTCTTTAATATCCAGGTATCAAAAGCGTTCCTTTCAGGCGACGCAGTATCAAAAATGCTTTGAGAATCAAGCGTCTCTTTGCTGCACGATGACAGCATCAAAACCAGAACGCTAAAAATAAGAAAATGTATTCTTTTCATACTATAATGTTTTTTCATTTAAGAAGTATGCAATTTATATTATCTGGGATTGGCAGTAAGTCCCGCGCTGATAACATCCTGCGGCAACTGTATTGCACGCCGCGGATCATCCACCTTCAGTAAGTCGTCAGATAAACCGTCGCGGTTATGAGCAATTTCAATCCCGTAACGTTTGATGTCGCACCAGCGAAGTCCTTCGTGCATGGTTTCTATCCTGCGCAAATGCAAGATACATTGGATCATGTTTTCCTGATCTCCAGCTGCAACTGTAAATCCGCGGGGATTGAGAACCTTCTTTATACCTCTTTGTGTATCGCTGGTTATTTGCAGCGGCATGTAAGGTAATGCATTGTAAAAATTCACAATATCGCTCTTGGATTTAGCCGTGATGGTTTTGCAATGAGTAGATAACCAGGTATTAATATCGGCCGTAGCCTTGTCATAGTCGGGAGTAGCCTGCAATACATACGCTTCGGCACGACAAAGCAATGTTTCGTCGGTTGTAAACGGCGTAGCAACAGAGTGTAAATATCCAATACCGGCCACTTTATCCGTATATTCAAAATAACCACCCATTTTAGACACACACATTTTTTGAA
>CAZRMB010000546.1:0-1639 GCA_964600925.1 uncultured Syntrophomonas sp. | reverse complement strand
CTACGATCTCATCGTCATTGGCGGCGGACCCGCAGGCATAGAAGCTGCTATTACAGCGACCCAGCGTGGTCATAATGTTACGATCTATGAAAAACGTGAATTAGGCGGAGCGATGATTGAAGCTTCAGTACCTGATTACAAGTCGGATATTAGATTATTAATTCAATACTATAAGACTCAATTGGAAAAATTAAAAATAAAAGTTATTACGGAAGAAGCAACTATCGATACCATCAAGAATGGAAACTATGATGCTGCCATCGTTGCGGTAGGTGGTAAGACCAGAATGTTGGATGTTCCAGGAATTGACAATAAAATCGTAACGTATGCCATGGATGTATTAGGCAAAAATGCTCCAACTGGTCAAAAGATAGTCATTATTGGCGGCGGTATCACCGGCGCTGAAACGGCAGACGTCCTGGCTGAACAAGGTAAAGACGTGACAATCGTTGAAATGCAGGATTCATTCCTGGAGAATGCGGGTATGAGCGCTATTGGTTACTTCGGAAAAATTGCTAAAGCTGGTATCAAAGTTATTACCGGTAAACGCCTTGAAAGTGTAAAAGATCATACTGCTGTTCTGGTTGACAGATTCGGCAATAGAAGTGAATTAGAGGCAGATAGTATTGTTATTTCAGCAGGCTTTGTTCCGCAAAAAGAATTAGCCAATCAAATTGAAGAAGAAACCGACATGGATGTTTACACTGCCGGTGATTGCAGAAGTGCACGTCAAATTCAGGATGCAGTACATGAAGGTTATATTGCCGGAAGACTTGTATAATTAAAATGCTATATTACAAAAAGGGGCTGTGACAATAACAGCTTAATAGAAAAAAGACGGTGACTGGCTGATGCCGGAAGCCGTCTTTTGCCATTAATACAGCCAATGAAAACAAACACTTACGGTTAAATTTTAAAGTGTGCCTCTCCGCGTTTTTGAATAGACGTTTTGCGATATGCTTTCGATTTATCGCACACGATTCGGGTAAAGAACAGGGTACGTAAAGCATCAAAAAACTTCTCCAAGAGTATCCCAAAGAGTATCCCAAAGAATATCCCAAAGGGTATCCCAATATTATCCCAAAGGCGCTATTCGTCCGTGAATGCGTTTGGTAAGATTGAGCCGAACATGAATTTGCTGCTGTCGCTGTTAGATGGCGGTTAAGTATGAAAAGGAGTGTTGAAGATGTTTAGAGCTAAATTGGATCGAGTCGCTGTGGTGGTGCGAGATATAAATCAAGCCACGAAAGACATGGAAGAGATGCTGGGCTGTGAGTTCTACGGGCCGCTCGATGATCCCGGACCGGGCCTTGCCGTTTCTTTGCCGCGGCGCGGAGGACTTGAATTAGTATCACCGACACGCAGCGACGACGCAATTGGTGCGACCCAACTCCTGGATCGCAAGGGCGAAGGCATCACCGGTATTGCTTTCAGAGTGGACGATATTGAGGAGGCCGAGCGCCATTTTGCAAAACTCGGACTGAAACCGGACATAAAGATCAACCATGGTGGTATGAAGGAAATCATTTTCAAGGCCCAGGAGGCCACACACGGCATCGAGATAGCACTCAACGAGTACCCCGAGGCAAACGGTTTGGGACTTGAGGTTGCCCGTGATTTGGGCATAGAAGTCTAGGAG
>CAZRMB010000545.1:0-1641 GCA_964600925.1 uncultured Syntrophomonas sp. | reverse complement strand
TGGCTATCTTGCCGGCTCCGGTCAGCATGGCATTGTCTATTTTTCGATCCAGGATCTTCATTGATATATCATAATGGGTCAGACTGTAAGTCCCCGAACCTCCACAGCAGCGATTGGCTTCTTTCATTTCCACCAGTTCCACTCCGGGGATGCGGCGCAACAATTCGCGCGGCTGCTCCTTGATGCCCTGGGCATTGGCCAGATGACAGGGATCATGATAGGTTACTTTTACTTTCCTGGCATTATTATTGACCGGTGGTTGAATGTCCAGCACATCAATCAGGAATTTGGTCAGATCCATTACTTTCTCAGCAAAGGCAAAAGCCTGATCTTCTATTTTTAAACCGCCCAGCAAAAATTCCATGTTTTTATGGGACAAGGCTGATGAACAAGAGGCGCAATCGGTAACGATATAATCAAAATCATAGGAATTAAATATTTTGACATTATGCGCAGCCAGCTCCCGGGCGGTTTCCATTTTACCGTTGGCAATCTGGGGCAGTCCGCAGCACTTGGTGTCAGCCGGGATAATGACTTCGCAGCCGTTACGGGTTAAAACATCAACAGTAGCCTTGGCCACTTCGGGATTGAACAGGTTAGTGGCACAGCCCAGAAAATAACCTACAGTATAGCGCTTTTCACCGCGGGCGGGATTGACTTCGTCCAGTTCGCTGCGGGCCGGGAAATAAGGCACGGAACTTAATATTTTCTCTGCCTTGGGCAGATCGCCGGGCAGTAATTTGGTGATGCCGAGGCTGCGGCCTAGCTTCTGTAAACCGGTCTTCTGTGCCAGCCACATAAAACGCACCGTAGTTTTAAGCATGCTTGGATGGGTCCACATGGTGTCAAAAATCAATTCTTTGCCCAATGATGGATCCTTCTCATATATATAGGAACGGGCGGCGGCATTCAGTTCATGGATATCGATGCCGGATGGGCAAGCCACTGAACAGGATTCACACATCAGGCAATTGCTGAGTCGGTCATACACCTCATGGGAAGGTTGTACGACACCATTTCGCAGCATACCGACCATGAACACATGACCTCGGGGTGCGGCAGTTTCATTGCCGATTTCAGCAAATGTAGGGCAAACACTGCGGCATTTTCCGCAGCGGACACATTTCATGATTTGTTCTTTTACGGGAGGCAATTCTTTAAATTCCATCAGTATTCTTCCTTCCTGGAGGATTAGGATATTATTTAAATCAATTACGGTTAGTCTTTCAGAGGTTTATACAACACTTCAAATAGTCCATAACTGCCTGCCGCGCAGAGGTTTATGTTTTAGTAGAGCGCCGGGGGAAGGCGGCAGTCGTGCGTCGGAACGTAACGACGCCAAGAGCGATAACAAACTTTGTGAAGATATACGTTACCCAAAAACGAGACTTACATGATAGTATAAAGACTCCGAGGTTACAAATGAGCGCTAATAATTCAATTTTAAAGAGTCAAGAGACCGCACCCCAAGCGGGCTAATGCATAAACCTCAGAAAGTCTTACAGTTATACTAACTTATTTAACTCGCATTTAGGTTTAGATATTAAAACAGTTTACCCGGATTCATGATGCCTTTGGGATCGAAGGCGTCTTTGATTCTCTTCATATAGTCAACGGCCTGGCCGTGTTCGAGTTCAGCGT
>CAZRMB010000544.1:0-1643 GCA_964600925.1 uncultured Syntrophomonas sp. | reverse complement strand
ATATAGTCATTAAAGACCCATAATTGTTTTTATTGCTACCACAATTACCTTATTTATCGGACAAGGCAGATATCTTACGTTAAAAAAGCTCCCCAGCCTCCGGAATTAATATTCTTCAATCGAAAAGTATCTCTACCTCAAAAAACAAATGCTAGTTCTTAACGCCGTGTGCAGGTTTTAAGCTGCGATAAGGCGGCTGAATTGGAGCGGCTTAAGGTCATGTTTCAAGCAATAGATAACCATAAACGTATGCGTCAATACCTTTCTCCAAATCCGGTTTGTCAGATGCCACAGGTCACGGGCTCTGACTTTCTTCAAATGCAGTCCATCCACCAACTGACTGCCGACGGTTTCAATCAACCGTCGGGTATGCTTTCGAGCTTTCAAAACCTTTGGCGGCAAGTCTGTCGGCTGTCCATATTTGGTTGGAATCGAAATCTCAAGTCCTTGTGTTTGCATCAGTTCCATTCGCAAGGGTCTGGATTCATATCCACGATCAGCCAGCATCAATCCGCAATCCTGAGCTGTCAGCTGACGCACCAGATGAATATCGCTGATATTCGCTGCCGTCAACGCACAATCCTGAATCATGCCGATCGAATTAATCTTCAGATGAAATCGAAATCCATAAAATGTTTGTTGTCCCAGTTCTTTGCCGTAGGCTGCGAGTCCTTTAAACAATCTGCAACGACGGGCCCGGGCAAATCGACACACCGCGATTGGCAAACTGTCCAGCACAATGATCGTATCGCGATACCGGTCAGCCAATGCATGAAACAGGCTTTCTTTGATGCTCCACAGATTGGCAGCCTGTCGAAGAAAAGTTTCCCGACAATGCAGGTGCGGAAACCAATTCCGGTAATATTGCCTGAAAAATGCAACCATTTTTTTGTCCTGGTCATAGCCCAGATATTCTCCGGCTATTTCCATTGTAAGTACTTCACTGTCCGACAGTTGCGGCAATGGACCTCGGTGACGAAGACAGCGTTCTGGAAAGCTTGTTTTCATAAAATCATCAATATCACAGTACAATTGGACGATAAAATCAGTCGTAGTCATAATATGCCCTCCTTGGCTAATGGAATAATATCTGTTTGCGACCTATTATTGCATCGACCAGAGGGCTTTTTTTATATTACAACCGCTTTAAAAAACCTGCACACGGCGTTAGTTCTTACCATTTCCAGATAGTAACAAAATTGCATCCTAATAGCGGTTTTCCCATAGTGAGAAAGCTCTCAACCAAGAGTTTTGCGGAACCTGATAGGGACTATCCATCGTAAAACCTCGTCGCATATCACAAAAATGATTGTTTTAAAAATTCCCGATATTTATTTTCCTTTAATTTGGAACAATTATTCCGTATAATCCCACACCGAAAAATGGGTCTTTTTTGGGAGATACCTATGCTCGATTTGCGGGAATTTATTCGTGACATACCGGACTTCCCCAAGCCAGGGATTTTGTTCCGGGATATTACACCATTGCTGGCCAACGCCCGTACTCTGGGTCAGGCTATCCGGCAGTTGGCTGAACCGTATTACGGCCAGGAAATCGACGCCGTCGTCGCCGTGGAGGCACGCGGGTTTATTTTCGGGGCTGCGGTAGCTCGGGAGATCGGATGCGGCTTTGTCCCCATCCGG
>CAZRMB010000543.1:0-1647 GCA_964600925.1 uncultured Syntrophomonas sp. | reverse complement strand
CTATGAAAAAAACATCCAAGCATTTCTGAAGAGTTTGCCCGCAGCCAAGAAATAATCTATCAGCAGCAAAATTTGGCTGCATATAATTTTCTTGCCGGGAAAAGCAAAAGATCATATAATTAATCAATCAGCCGGATAAACAATAGCATACAACACCAAAACCAAGTTGTTTTCTATATTTTGCCGGCTCAATCCAATTATATAAATGGCAGGATTATTCCTGCTCCAGCAAAGATGCTTGATTGAACCAGTATACTCTGGTTTGGAATCGGGCATCTTTTTTGTTCTTTATTATTATTTTTGGAGGAATGGTACATAATGACGGAAATTACAGTTCAAAGTCTGGCAATCTCCATAAACACAATCTGGGTACTGCTTTGCGCAGCGTTGGTCTTTATTATGGAAGGCGGGTTTGCCTTTCTGGAAGCCGGGTTTATCAGATCAAAAAATTCCATTAATATCGTCATGAAGGTTTTCACCGATTGCACGGTGGGGATGCTCAGTTATTGGGCAGTTGGCTTTGCCATCATGTATGGAGCTGACAAGGCTGGTCTGTTTGGCAGCAGCGGTTTTTTTATTAACGGCAACTTAAGTCACCTCAATTTAAACATACCCGTTTATGCCTACTGGATTTTTCAGGCTGCTTTTGCCATGGCAATGGCCTCCATTGTTTCAGGAGCAGTAGCGGAACGCATGAAATTCAAACCATATATTATTTATACTGCCTTGGCGGCAGCATTCATATATCCGGTAGCTGGACACTGGGTATGGGGTGTTGGCGGATGGCTGGGCCAAATGGGCATGCTGGATTTTGCAGGTTCGTCGGCAGTTCATGCCGTTGGCGGCTGGAGTTCACTGGCAGCTGTATTAGTCCTGGGCGCGAGAACCGGAAAATTCAAGGAGGATGGTTCGGTAAATTTTTTACCTCCTCATAATCTGCATCTGGCATTTCTGGGTACTTTCATCCTTTGGTTTGGCTGGTTTGGATTTAATGCCGGCAGTTCCCTTTCCGGACTTGATCTGAACATCGGTCGGATTGTTGTTACAACCAATCTGGCAGCCGCCGCTGGAGGTACTGTAGCAGCCCTGTTTACCATGTTCAGATATGGCAAAGCTGACCCCAGTATGACCATGAATGGTTCCCTGGCAGGTCTGGCAGCCATTACTGCAGGAACAGCCTTCGTCAGTCCGACCTGTGCAGTTTTCATTGGCATGGTTGCTGGTATATTGGTTGTATTGGCAGTTAACTTTTTTGACAGAATGTTGATCGATGATCCCGTTGGCGCAATTGCAGTTCACGGAGTCAATGGGGTTTGGGGTATTCTGGCTGTAGGGCTCTTTGCTGAAAAAGGCGGGCTGTTTTTCGGGGGCGGTTTTCACCTCCTGGCAGTACAGTTCTTCGGAGTGCTGGTCATTTCGTTGTGGGCCTTTACAACAACATATGCAATATTTACGGTATTGAAAAAAACCATGGGGATTCGCGTTACCGTCGAGGAAGAACTGGATGGGCTTGATATCAGTGAACATGGAATTTCTGCTTACTCCGGTATTCTCAATACTAATAATGAGGGAAATTGAAATTGATTCAATTTCTGTTATTGATTCGACATTTAGTCATAAGGTAGAGTAATGAAATCAGGTTATTTT
>CAZRMB010000542.1:0-1648 GCA_964600925.1 uncultured Syntrophomonas sp. | reverse complement strand
CGAAGCTTTTTTCCACTTCAACGTGACGTGCTTTGGCAAAGCCGGGCAGCATAACATACTTGGATGCATTTTTCTTATAATCCTTTAAAGGCACATCCTGTTTTTCACCGGTTTCCACCATGGTTTGAGAATGGGCAAGGCGCATGGTGATCCTGAGCATTACCATGGTGTCAAATTGTTCACTAATATCAAAAGCCAGCTTGGTATAATCAAGTGCTTCCTGACTGTCGGAAGGCTCGATGACCGGCATCTTGGCAAATCTTCCATAGCCGCGATTATCCTGCTCGTTCTGGGAAGAATGAAGTCCCGGATCATCTGCCGATACGATAACCAAACCTCCGTTAACACCTGTATATGAAAATGAAAAAAGCGGATCAGCGGCGACATTAACGCCGACATGTTTCATGGCTACCAGGGTACGAGCCCCGGCGATGGAGGAACCTGCACCGACTTCCAACGCTACTTTTTCATTGGGAGCCCATTCGGCGTAAACATTGGGGAAATCAGCAAAATTGCTGACAATTTCTGTGCTGGGCGTACCCGGATAAGCGGTCGCTACAGTAGCTCCT
Source organism: uncultured Syntrophomonas sp. (assembly GCA_964600925.1). Lineage (GTDB taxonomy): Bacteria > Bacillota > Syntrophomonadia > Syntrophomonadales > Syntrophomonadaceae > Syntrophomonas_B. The sequence continues at coordinate 1,079 of CAZRMB010000542.1, read as the reverse complement.
GCTTCATAGGCACCACGGGCAATCGCCATGTTGCCTATCATCAACTCTTTCATAACCATCCTCCTCATTTCCGTTCGTACAAACAAAAACCTCTCATTCACGCAGGAACGAGAGGAAATACTGCTGAATTTACAAAGATAATATCATATTACGCAACCAAGTAGCAACGTTAAATAGCTACTGCTGATGCAGACAATACCAGCTTGTTACAGCTTTTTGAACAAGCCTGGCCATATGATAAACATGAGCAAAACCTTTGGGTGATTCCTGCCCGGATGTCTGCGCTTGACCTCTTTTTTCAACAATGGCGGTCAATGAAAAATCACCAACTGCCGGAAGGGATCTGGCCACGGCTCGGCCGGGAAGAATTGAACCGGCTTTGAACTGGATTCTTCCTATTTCGCTCTCCTCCCCTACGGCTGCATCAATGGCGATAAATTTTTGCCCTGCATGACGTTTTTTTATAATCAACATTTCTTTGATCAAATTACGGGCGTTAAGCGGTCGATCAAGTGTGCCGTAGACATTTAATGAAGGAATACTTTCCTGCAACATGGTTCCGGTCAGCGGACCAAAACAATCCAATAAATGCCTATCTGATCCGATGCAGATGAAGACCGGCATTTCAGTTTCTTCAGCCTGACATAAGGCGAATGCATTGACAATCAATTGACAGGCTATGGGGTCACGATAGTCGTTATTAACGAACATCATTATGTTTCTATTTCCTTAAAACATTTTCCAGGCTGTTGATAAAACGTTGGTTGTCTTCAGCTTTGCCTACGGTGACGCGAATTGAATTCGGGAAGCCGAAATGATCGCATGTACGTACGATTATTCCCTGCTTTAAAAGATCACTGAAAACTGTCTGGCAATTCATACCGCAGTCAACCAGTATAAAATTGGCTTCCGTGTTAACATATTCAAGACCCAGACGGCGGAACTCGGCGTATAAAAATTGTTTGCCGTCATGATTCACTTGCCTGCTTTTCAAAATATGTTCGCGGTCATCCAGGGCAGCTAAAGCACCAACCTGGGCCAGCGTATTGACATTAAAAGGCTCGGTGACTGTTTCAATA
>CAZRMB010000541.1:0-1649 GCA_964600925.1 uncultured Syntrophomonas sp. | reverse complement strand
AGATCAAGCTGACGGACGTCGCCAAAGGGAGCCTCGCGGAGCTGCTGGGGGATCTTGAGGATTTTCTGGCCTGCCGAAACTCGATCCCGTGGAGCATTCACTCGGACGACTACAAAGCCGTCAACAGCATCACGCTTGAACCGTTCGCCTATATGACCTTGTCATTAAGTGAAGTGGACCGTCTATATCGGCAAAAATACACCAGAATAGAAGAGGAACTAAAGAAACAGAAGGACTCGGCTCCGTGGTTCCAGAAGATCGATATTCCATCGAGCGTTATTGGAGCGGGGTTCTTAGCCCTAGTAGCCATCATCTGGAAAAAAATAGAAAAGGGATTTGAGAAAATCCTAACATGGGCTAGCAAGGCGATTTATCAAAAATGGGCAGGGCGATTGTTATTTCGATCCCTGGGAATGAAACGATATCGTTCTGCGGTTATATCACGAAATGCCATTGTTAAAAGGCGCTTTTAGGAGTAATTCTTTGGTTCGGTGGCCTGACGCAAAAGAGATAGCATCAAATAGAATGTTGCAAAAAAGCACATCTGTCATTGTTGATAACGTAGAGTTGACGCGTTGGATAAGAGGTTTTGACACTCAGACCACGCATACATGGTTGCGAATACTCGCGCAAACTTGCGCCAAGCAAGACAACTTGCCTTCTTCAGCCGACTGGGCAAGCGCTTTTTCTCCTCCTCCTGCGACCGGGAAGGGTTGGGAGACTTTCGTTTTGACGGCCATCCTGATTTTCGTTGCTGCAGGCAGTATATTTGGCTATTGGGACTTTTGGAGGGGGAATCAAAGTTGGCTGGTCGCCATAATGGGGTTATTTAGTTTAACAGGGACATTGGCGATGGCATATCTTGTGTTGTCTTGCAGCAGGACGTTTATGGAGGCGGGACAGGCTCTTTTAGTTGTTCCGATTATTGGTGCCGTCTTAACAGGAACATCAGTTTCAACTACGCCAAATTCTGCTTGGTTGTCATGGTCGATAGGCTGGATTCCATTTGCGATGGCAGCTCTTTCCTTGTATGGAATAGGTATGAGGTTACTGTGCTCAAATGCTGACCGAGGATATGGTCCTGCTTTGCCTCCTGTGAAAGCTGTGTTGGGTAGTGTTGTCATTGTTGCACTAATTCTTTTTGTTTCATTTGCTGTTTCTTTCTTCTTTGATGGTAGAATCGATTCGGTTTTGAGAAGAGTTGCTGAAATCACTTGTCAATGGTTTGTGGTATTGTTGGTTAGCCTTGTTATTTCTTTCAGAAGCGACGAAGGAAAACAGGCCTATTTACTTGGTCCGGTTGTAGCGCTCATTATTTGCGTATTCTTTCTTGTAGTTGCTGGGACCGGCCTGTCGTTCCAGCATGGTTTGATGCACTTCTTTGGATTCCTTCCGGCGATTTGTTTGCATCTGTTTGCCTATTTCGTCTGTGGACTTGTGTATGGGTCATGGTGGCGTCGGTGGAAAATGACACAGAATCCTTTGAGACCGATCGCTCGGCATTTGATCCCCATAACTGATGAGACTTTAGTATTTAGTCAGGGTCAGAGAATTTTTAGCCGTTTTTTTAAGATTTGGTCTCACTCTTGTCCAAAATAGCGTTTTGAAATGAAAAGCCTCCGGTGACCGTGTACGATGGGTGTAACGAA
>CAZRMB010000540.1:0-1650 GCA_964600925.1 uncultured Syntrophomonas sp. | reverse complement strand
CATTCTTATAAGATAACAGCCCCTTGAAACCAGTAATTGAATCATACCCGTGTTTATCCATCCACGTTTTTACTTCATCCAGCATTACTCCGAGATGAGCACTTCCTTTGTCATAGATTGAGCTTACAACCTGTACGGCACTGGCACCGGCCAGCAACAATTTGATTACATCCTTTCCGCTATAAACACCCGTTGAAGCAGCCAGGTCACATTTCAGCTGGCCTGAGAGCAAAGCAGTCCAGCGAAGCGGCATTGCTATATCCGACGGCTCGCTGAATATGCGGGAAGGAACGACCTTCATCGCCTCAATATCGATATCCGGAGAGAAAAAACGATTGAACAATACCAATCCTTTGGCTCCGGACCAATCCAGCTTTCGAGCCGTTGTGGCAAGTGCTGAAAAATAGTGGCTGATCTTTAAAGCGACCGGAATTTTGACCAGCCTGATCAACTTTTCAAGGATTGCAAAATAAACGGCCTCATTCTTTTCGGTTGAATGTTCCGGATCGGAAGGCAGGACAAAAATATTCAGCTCGAGGGCATCAGCTCCGGCATCTTCAATCATCTTTGCGTATGAAACCCATTCACCGGGTGTGAAGCAGTTAATGCTTGCAATGACCGGTATTTTCACTTTTGCTTTACACTCCTTTATCAGGTTCAGATAGTAGCTGAGACTTTGTCCCCTGCTGTAGTTCTTGATATAATCCAGCGCTTCCGGGTACATATTCGTCATTTCATCCTGCTGGATCACGTGATGGGCTTCGTGTAAAATCTGCTCTTCAAACAGCGATTTTAAAACTACCGCCCCGGCGCCCTGTGTCTCCAGGTCGGTTACTTTTGCAACGGAATTCGTTAATCCCGAACTCCCGACAATGATCGGGCTTTTCAGCTTAAGTCCCAGGTAAGTTGTTTCAAGACTCGGCATAGTTATAATAGCTTAGAATGATTAGTTAGTCCGGTAAACCATTTCACCGGTGTCAAATTAAAGTATCGTAAAATTATCAAATATTTCATCCGTACAAAATTATATTTTAAAGGTCAGATAGAACCCCATGAATATGTCCATCCAGGTTGGAACCAATATCTTTACATACTCATTTCAAATGACATAACGGCATATGCTTGAATTCAATATTAAAATCAACCAGCTCCGGTGTTTCATGGAGCCATCTGAAGGATAATTCATACTGACAGGCCAATCCGGCACTAATGATTTCACATGCCACTCATTCAAGGTTTGAGCACAGACTCCTGACCAGAATGAAAATGACAAACCGGATAAAGGAAAAGTTTTTTACTTGCTGTTGCGGGAAATTACCTTACGAATGTCAGCTTCCTGAACATTTCATCATTACCAAGTACCTTAACGGCCTGCTGGAGGTCATCATCAGTACTGCCGACAACTTCAAAATAAGCGCTTACATTGTACAGATTCCTGGCAATCAACCCCTTAAGCACTGCCAGGATTTGTTTTCCTGAGGCTTCCAGTCCCTTCTCATCCCTGGGAACTTCTTTCGCAGCAGCAAAATCAACGAACTGATCTAGCAGCTTATCATCGTTGAAACGGGAGGTGAACACTTTAATGTTCGGATAGGCAGAAAGCAATTCCGGTCGCCGATTTGCCTGTAGGGAATTATATTATTCGAGTTG
>CAZRMB010000539.1:0-1654 GCA_964600925.1 uncultured Syntrophomonas sp. | reverse complement strand
CGGGTGTGGATTCTTTTGAAGCTGGGTTTTACCTTCGTACTTTGATTGGCTTATAGCTTCAGCAAATTCGATTTCTTCTTCCGTGAAAACATCTACTCCCCGCATAGAGCATAATCCATCACGATCCTGGCGCAGCTGTAGTATCTTAAGGGCCGCCTGTAAAGCCATTATTGTAAGCTTCTTTAACCCTTTCCCGCTTTCTAATTGACTGGATTCGACATTTATCCCCTGCTGTTTTAGCAAACGAAACAGTTCTTCGATTAACCAACGCGTTTTATACCATGAAACTAACAGTACCGCCGTTGACACATCATTCACACTATGTGTAGTGAGTAACCGCCAAAGTATGGGCTTTTCACCTTCAGGAACAGTAGTAATATCTTCTTTTGCCTCAATGGCTGTAAGTTCAACATAATCAGGCAAATGATTATTTATTGGATTCTTCGGACGGCTTACTTTCACCTTGCAATATCTTATCCCGATTATTGCTTCCCTGCTTTCCCGGTTTTTTCGCTTGTCGCTTTGTACCTGTAACTTATAATTTCCTGCTAATGGTTGGGAAGATAAATGTTCATACAACTTCTCTTTTTCTCCGTGAAGAATACGGTTCTCTTTTGACCGTATCAACAAATCGGAATCAGGTGTTTTTAATTCAACAAACTCCTGGTAAATATCACTTTCTCTATCCCCAATAACTGTCAAGTGTGCGACTGTGTCCCGTAAAAGTTCAATACTATCATTACCCGATGATATCCACCTATATGATTCCTTTTCTTCTATCGGTTGACTTTTGTAAGCCCTTTGAGTTTTATCCTGCTTGCCGAAACTGCGATTCCAGCAATGAACCGATGAAAAACCCAAAGGAAAATATCCATTCGTATCAACTACCAGTACAGGATGTAAAAAGAAACCAATATCCTTGTTGTTTCCCAAAGGGCCTAATTCATCATCCTGGCAATGGAAAAAATTGCGGTGCTTCTCATAATTTATTTCACTCGTATCCTGAATACAAAGTATATGTTTGCCACTGCTCAACTCTTTAACCTTGTCCAATGAACTCTTTGTTAGGGATGAAACACTGACTGAATCATTTTTAAAAAATCGACTATATGCAACATTATCTGCATGATTCTCTGATAGTTGATTCAGAACTGCCGTTTGCCCGGATTCTATCTTTGCTAAAATCTCAAGCCCCTTTTTTCGAGACGCCTATCTTGGAACATCCCGGAATAATCAATTTCCAGCTGCTGTGCTTCCATATTTCATGTGGTTATTTATCAAAACAAATATATTCATTTATTTAAGTCTCGTAAGTAAAAAGGCAATGAATGTCTTCATAATTGACTGAAATTCAGCAGCTGTTATATCATGAACCAGCGTGTTCAGGCTGCTTCGCAGCCCAATCTTTGTAGAAACGAATTCACCCAATCGGACCCATAGCCGCGTAGCGGCGAAATCTTTTCAGTAAATACAATCTGGACATAAATTTGGGTGAAGGTTTTTGCCATGGTAATAGTCTTTTTATTTCACAGCTACGCTGCTTCTGTTTCACGATTATTCCGGCTTTCTACAAAGATATAGCGGCTCCGCCGCAAAAGGTGTCAGAAATGATTTGCGTAACTAAAGTCATAATTTTGTGTATAAAGAGTAGCCT
>CAZRMB010000538.1:0-1656 GCA_964600925.1 uncultured Syntrophomonas sp. | reverse complement strand
GCAACATTTACCACGCTGCTGTTCAGGAAAGCCATAAAGCTGCCCATGATGACTACTATAATGGGACGCCAATCTATTTTTTGGCTGCCGGCACCTTCTGCAACTTCCATGCTTCATAAGCTCCTTGGCTTTTATTTGGTGTAGATCTTGATAACTGCTGACATGCCCGGCTTTAGTATGGCATCACCGCTATCGACTTTTATTTTGACCGGGATGCGCTGGGCTACTTTGGTAAAACTGCCGGAGGTTGACTCGGCGGACAGAAGTGAAAAAGTTGACTGTGAGGAAGTTCCAACTTCTATGACTTCGCCGGCGAATACTTTTCCCGGATAAGCATCAATGTTTACATCAACCTTTTCTCCGGTCTTTACCCGGCCGATCTTCTTTTCTTCGATATTTGCCGTGACCCAGGTGTTTTTAAGGTTACTGAGTGTTAGCAGCGTTTGCGAGGCGGTTACATTTTCGCCAACAGAGACGGGAATGCGCAGGACATTGCAGTTGAATTCAGCGTAAATGCTGGTATTGTCTTCGGCCAGTTTGGCGCTGTTATAGGCTGCCTGCGCCTGCTCGACCTGGGCCAGATAAACCGCCGCGGCAGAATTGTTCAGCGTTCCCACTGTAACCTGGGAAGCTTTTAAACCGGCCTGGCTGGCTTCCACATTGGCAGCTGCCGCATCATAGTTTGACTGTGCCTTGCTGTAGTTGGACTCGGATGTATCAAGAGCTTCCTGGGAGATGGCTCCGGCGGCAAAAAGCTCTTTGTTTTTCTCCAACAGACGTTTGGCATCATTAAGAGCTACCAGCGCCGAATTGCGGCTGGCTTCAGCAGCAGTCAACCCGGCCGCAGATTTTTCAACCGCGGCTCCCGCCGACTGGACATCATCGGGTAACTTTTGATAATTTGCCTGGGCCACATGCAGCGCGGCCTGTGCCTGTTCAAGATTAATTCTGTACTGGCTGTCATCCAGCTTGACCAGTAATTGACCGGCTTTTACCTCCTGGCCTTCCTCCACATATATTTTGCTTATTTTACCGGCAACTTTAGAGCTGACATCAGCCAGATCCCCGGTTACCTTGGCGTTCTCAGTTTTAAGCGTGGTCCGCAGTGAAATCCCCCACCAAATACCTGCTGCGGCCACAATCAAGAGTACGATTGATAAAATCAAAATGCTTGCTTTCTTCTTGTTTGATACAATCCATTGCACAGTCCTATCCCCTCCACAATTATCGTTACCTTACTAATATACCTTCCAAAATTACCTTCTGGAGCATCATGATGTCTGTTTGCTTGTCGCACATTTCGGTTTTTCGCAGTAAACTAGGCATGCAGATACCTTTGATGAGGCTGGTCACAAACCAGGATAAATAATCAGGATCAGAAGATAGGAATACACCTTCCCTGATTCCTCTTTGCATAAGATGAGAAAGATGAGCTGATTTTTGCGCCACCAGTTGCCTTATATCATCAAGACACTCCATTTTAATGGTGCCCGTCTTGCACTTTTGGAAATAGGTAAAGATAAGGCTGTTATATTTCAGGAAAAATTCATACTGTAATGGGATCAACAAATTAAGTGCTTCGATGGTATCCATGTCTGCTTCACTTATCTCATGAAATTCTTCCGACAATTGTTCGAATCCAGTTTTAATGACCGT
>CAZRMB010000537.1:0-1661 GCA_964600925.1 uncultured Syntrophomonas sp. | reverse complement strand
TGTTACAGATGCAGCAGCAGGAACAGGTAGCGAAGCAGAATCCGGCTCTTTCTTCCTTTCAGTCTGATCCGTAGCCGGTTGGGATGACGCAGCCACTTGCTGAGAGGAATGTCTGTAACCTACCATGACTCCAAGAGTGGTTCCAGAGATTACAGCTAGAGCAAGTACAAGAGCAACCAGCTTTTTATTCATCTGCCCCTCCTTATTATTATTTTCACCCGTATATGTCTGCCCCCTGGCATGTTCAGGACATATACTTACTTTAATATATCGGTTAATTTACTCAATTGTTTAGACTCATGATACAACCTCCCCTTGTTGGGCTTTGGCATAGCCAAAATACCTGACCTTGTAAATCTATAGCAGGAAATATATTCCTCCTGCCGCAAACCTTTCGTCCTTGATGAATCCCCAACAGAGGAATAGAATAGAATTCGTGCAAATAATATAGAAAGTGAAATTTTCAAATGAATAACACAGTCCCTCTTCAAAATGAAAGTATCAACCGTTTGCTGTGGAAATTTTCCTGGCCAGCGGTTATCGCCATGGTGTTCAATTCCCTTTATAATATTATCGATCGTATATTTGTCGGTCGGGGCGTCGGCGCACTGGCGATCGCTGCCACCACCGTAGCCTTTCCGATCATGCTTATTCTCATAGCCGTATCGGTGCTGATCGGGGTTGGAGCGACCTCACTGATCTCCATCCGTCTGGGCGAGAAGAAACCACAGGAAGCTGAAATAATAGCCGGCAACGCCATGGTCTTATTGATCTTGTTTCCGATGATAATAAGTCTCATTTATTTTCTTTTTACCGAACCCATTCTCATTTTTTTTGGTGCCAGTGCTGAAGTTCTGCCTTATGCCAGAGATTTCATGCATATTGTCATGATGGCATCAGCCCTGGGTTCCATCAGCATGGGTATGGTCAATTTCATCAGAGCCGAAGGCAATCCCCGCATGGCCATGTATTCCCAGGTGATCGGCACAGTCATTAACATTATTCTGAATTATCTTTTCGTGATGCGACTTGGTTGGGGAATCAAAGGATCAGCCCTGGCAACCGTCTGCGGACAAACCTTTTCCACAATTTTAGTGCTGGGTTATTTTTTCTGGGGACCCAGTCTGCTTAAAATCAGACTCAAAAATCTCAAGCTGGATAAAAAATTAGTTTTCAGCATGATGGCGATCGGTTTTGCGCCTTTTGCCATGCAACTGGCCAACAGTCTGCAAAATACCATCCTCAACAATGCGCTGATAACCTATGGCGGGGATTTGGCATTGTCTGCAATGGGAATCATCGGCAGTTTGGTCACCATGATGTTTATGCCGATTTTGGGTATTGCCCAGGGTGCCCAACCTATCATCGGTTTCAATTTTGGTGCTGTACAGTATGACAGAGTCAGGGAAGCCTGGCGAAAAGCAGTAATGGTGGCTACGGTGATAGCAGTATCCAGTACGGCTGTATTATGGATCTGGGCACCGCAAATTGTAAGCCTGTTCAGCAACAACAATACTGAATTGACCAGCCTGACTGTTCACGCCATGAGAGTGTTCTTTATCATGTTCCCGGTTGCCGGTTTTCAGATTATCAGTTCCCAATACTTCCAGGCAGTTGGCAAGCCGGTTCAATCAACCATCCTGGGACTATCCAGACAGTTG
>CAZRMB010000536.1:0-1668 GCA_964600925.1 uncultured Syntrophomonas sp. | reverse complement strand
TACGGTGATGGTTTTGATGGCGGTTTTAATTATGGACCGGCACTTATTTAAGCGGATGGATTACTGTCTACTGGGGACATTCGTATGTTTCTTTATCGTGGTGGGCAATCTGTCTCAAATTAGCTGGCTGAGTTCCTTTTTTAGCCAGGCTTGTCTAAGCTCTTCGGGCAGTTTTGTAGGTTCAATTATATTATCCCAGTTTATCAGCAATGTTCCTTCCGCCATTTTCCTGGCGCATTTTACCCAGCAGTGGGAAGCGATCCTGTTGGGGGTCAATGTGGGCGGGCTGGGGACACTGATCGCTTCCATGGCCAGTGTAATCGCTTACCGCCTGTATACGCGTGAATTCAAAAACCCTTCCTATCTGAAACGCTTCTTGTTTTACAATGTGATCAGCCTGTTGATTCTGTCGATCGCGATGTATTGGCTGACAACAAGCAGCCTGGCTTGACAGTCAGGCTGCTTGTTTAATATTTGCTTGACTTGCATCCTTTTCCTGCCGGGGTACATATTGTTTTGGGGCGACAGGGATACGGTTGGGCATGCATAGAGGCGGAGATTATGGCCCGCGGATACCAGATAAACAATAAAACGCATTTGCGAATTGACCGGCAGCCGATCTGTTCTGTTTCCATATACTCAACCAGCATTTTAGGCTTGTATGCCTCCAGCTTTTCATATTCATTTCTGCAACCGTCCATTAGGGCAATAAAGGTACTAAAGGGCGCGACATTCAACAGTACATGCACCGGCTGGCAGAGCGAATCAACCGTGTATAGAATTTCCTGCTCCAAATGCCCTTTAATAAATACTTTTTTCCCGGTGGGACTATCGATCAGTTTGTATGAGTCCAGCTCAGGCGTTGCTTTAACATCAATAATTTTGAGCATGTTGGGTTTGTAGTCGGGCAGCTCGATGCATTCATCAACGGTGAATTGAGTACAGCAAAAAATATCGCAGGTCTGGGGAAAAAGGGCCGGGTTGCAGGCATATTCAATCGTCCGTTCCATCAGCAATGCCCCTTTTTGTCACAAGTTTTACAATACGGATCGCAGCAGTCGCTGCTGTGGCTACAATGTTTGGGAGGAGGGCAGGGCGGACACGGCGGCGGACAGCTGTGGCATTTTGGTGCAAACTGTTTGGCGTAAAAGCGGGTAATTTTTTCAAGCTTTCTGAGCAGCAGCCATTCTTTCATGATTACTGTTTCCATGGTTTCGTTTACGACTGAGTTGAAATCCATAATTATATCCACTGGAGTACAGGCTGATATATGACTAACAAATTTTTGTATTTTTTCCGCTTCGGCATTCAGCAAATGTGACAGGGCCATTTCTTCCAAAGCAATAGATTCCAAAAGATCGATCGTAGTCTGGCAAATATTGGGACGATGATGCTGAGGCGGGATTTCAGGCATACTCAATTTACTACATCCCCCTTTCGATATTTTTTATCATTTCTATATGATATTCAGATGATCAGATAGGTGTTAAAACTGAAAACGATAGAATTGGGTTATTTGACAAATGGATAACTTGCCAAATAACCCGATTATGAAAACAATAATTATTCAGGAGGAATATCAAGAATTTCTTCGAGTTTAAACTGCAGCAACATCTGACTTTTTAGAGCGGTTTGCAGGGTCCGTCTTATTTCCCGATTAATTGAGAT
>CAZRMB010000535.1:0-1673 GCA_964600925.1 uncultured Syntrophomonas sp. | reverse complement strand
GGACTGGAGTGAAAATGTAAAACTGCCCTGCCAGATTGAGAGACTTCACAACAATGGCAATACCAACGTTTTCGCTTTATCATAGGCCGGATGCTATAACATATTGAGATAAAAGTTCATACCTTTCCAGTGTGCGGCATATCCAACAACTCGGATATGCCGCTTCTTATTGCCCGAATTTAGGGGTTTTGCAGCGTTGGCATACTTCTTGCTTTTAAGGTTGGCACAAGAGACTTAATCCCGTACAGGTCTCTCACCAACTGAAAGGAGGGCAGAAGGTTTCGGACCCGTTACCCCCAAAATCATTTTTAAGTCGGGGAGGTTAAAAAATGGATCTAAATGAGGTCGTAATCGTAAGCGCCTGTAGAACTGCTATTGGCAAATTCATGGGAAGTCTCAAGGATATATCAGCCAAACAGCTGGCAATAGCAGCCGGTCAGGCGGCCATTGCCAGAGCAGGAATTCCAGCCGATATTATCGATGAACTAACCATGGGAGAAGTATATCCACATATGCAGGGATCACTTCCATCCCGTCAGGTAGCGATGGCGTTGGGACTTCCGGTCAGCAGCAACGCCTGTAATGTAAACCAGAACTGTGCCTCCGGTATGCGTGCGCTGGACGTTGCCGCCGACCATATCATGCTCGGTAAAACGGATATCGCACTGGTGATAGGAACGGAGAATATGACCGCCACACCATACATGCTGCCTAAAGCCAGAATGGGATATCGGATGAACCAGGGAACCATTGAAGATGTCATGATCCACGATGGACTTTTTGATCAATTGGTCCCCGGTCATATGGGCATAACGGCGGAAAACATTGCGGAAATGTATCGCATTACCAGGCAGGAATGTGATGAATTGGCATTAATGAGCCACCTACGAGCAGTCAAAGCCATTGATGAAGGAACGTTTAAACGGGAAATCATCCCGATAGAACTTAAATCCAAAAAAGGCAGCATCTATTTTGAAACTGATGAACACCCCATCAGAGGCGCTACCATGGAAAGCATGGCCGCGCTGCCGTCGGCCTTTAAAAAAGGCGGGGTGGTCACAGCAGCCAATGCATCAGGCATTAACGATGCCGCTGCTGCGGTGGTTATTATGTCAAAAAAGAAGGCGGTCGAATTGGGCGTTAAACCGTTAATGAAAATGATCAATCTGTGCGCCGCCGGCGTAGCTCCGGAAGTAATGGGGCTCGGGCCAGCCGTGGCTATTCCCAAATGTCTGAAGGAAGCCGGCCTGCATTGGGGAGATATTGAATATTGGGAAATCAATGAAGCGTTTGCGGCTCAATTCCTGGGTGTAAGCAGAAAACTGAAAGCAGATTATGACATTGACCTGGATATGAAAAAGTGCAACCTCAACGGCTCAGGCATCGCTTTAGGCCATCCGGTAGGATGCACCGCGCTTCGAATCATTGTTTCTCTCTATTATGAAATGGAAAGATTGGGCAAAACCGTCGGCGGTGCTTCCCTGTGCGTAGGCGGCGGCCCGGCCCTTTGCTCCTTGTGGACCCGGGATATATAGAAGTCGAAGTGTTTAATTGAGAAGGAGGAATCATAATGGATTTTCTATTAAGTGAAGAACAGGAAATGATGCGCAATATGGCAAGAGATTTTGCAGATAACGAAATTGCGCCCTATGCCTGTGAGTGGGATAAGAAGC
>CAZRMB010000534.1:0-1684 GCA_964600925.1 uncultured Syntrophomonas sp. | reverse complement strand
TAATCATGGTAGTTTATATAAATTATTTCTTCTTCGAACTTTTTGCGGTCGCTGATATCAATAATCAAGCCTTCCAGAGCTTCAACATCACCATCCTGGTCATAGATCGGCTGGCCTTGTTCATAAACCCATTTGGTTTCTCCAGAGGCAGTTATAATCTGATACTCGGATTTATATACACTCCTATTCTCAACTACCTGTTCCCAATCCTCCCGGATTTGTTCCTGGTACCCGGGACCGATAATCTCGTTATAGGACAAATCGCGGTTATGCAGTAAACTTTCAGATCTATAACCGGTAAGTTCAAAACAGCCCTCGGAAACGAACTCCATCGTCCAATCCCGGTCATATTTACAGCGATAAGCGATACCTTGAAGATTGTGCAGCAGCACATTTTTACTGCGTTCACTTTCTTCCAGATCCCTGCTAACTTTTATTTTCTCGGTCATGTCTTCGATCAAACACAGGTGCTCACTGACCATGCCTGATTCAGACATAGTCAGCGGGGCAATGATCATTTTTACCCATACCAACGAGCCGTCAGGTTTAATAAATCTTTTATTAATTTCATATCCGTCAATAAGTCCCGCTTTAAACTGGCTGAAAATGTCTAATTCTTTCTGCAAATCATCCGGATGGGTTATTTCCGTCCAATCAGTCGCATTCAATTCATCCTTTGAGTAGCCGGTGATTTTTTCAAATTGCGGATTCATCGTTGATAGCATCCTGAAATTATTCACCAGGGCTATCCCTATAGGTGCCTTTTCAAAAACTCTCCTAAACAGTTCTTCGCTCTCACTCAGCTTGCGGGTCAGGATTTCCAGCTTGTCCCGCTCCTGTCTGAGCGATTCATTGCTTAAGGCTTTGCGGTAATAGGCGATGCATATAAATAAAAGGCCGATTACGAAAATGGCTGAATAGCCAGTATGTTTCAATGGTTCAGCATACCAGGCGAAGGCAGGATAATCTGTACCAAAAACTGCGATTAACTCGCCGGTTTCGCGGTTCTTAACCGGAACCGTCACACTAACCCAACTGCCCCATTGGTCTTTGGCCAGAGGAGTGATGAAAGCCTCGCCGTTTAGCAGTTTGTTATATTCCTCCTCGGTGAAAGAGGTAAACTCCTGCCCCGGTGGAGAATACGCCTTGGATTCAGGTGGCTCCGAATCAGCCAGGAAATATACGTGGCCTTCCTGCTCAACAAATATATACGCAAAGCGAATATTATCATTTAAATCAACATACTCTGTTAATTCATGTTTGAGCTTTATGTATTCCGGTTTGTTTAAGTCAGCTGAAGAGGCTTCCAGATGGTTGATAGTTTCGGGTGATAAAAACAATTCAAAAGTCCGGGCAAGATTAATGGCCTCAGATTTGTTTCTATTAAAATAATGCAAGTATGTATAAGCAACAAAAAATGATCCGGCAATAATGGTTATAACCAGAGATAAATAAAGCAAATCTTGGGGATATTTTCTTGAATCGATCCATTTTTTAATTTTCTCAACGATCCTCATCCCAATATTCCTTCCTGATACGAAGATAGTTGCTGAATGAGAATTAACATTCTAGTTCTCAAAATCTATGTTTAATATTTCTTCATCGGCGAACTCCATGATATCCGTCTGTCCAAGCCAGGTAAGGGTAAGCGTACCTTTGTCCGCCAAATCCCAGTTGGTTTGCT
>CAZRMB010000533.1:0-1685 GCA_964600925.1 uncultured Syntrophomonas sp. | reverse complement strand
ATCAAGAAAGCAGCGTCTTCTTTCCCATCCCCATTCAGATCGCCAAAAACCTCATTGCCAAAATAACGGGTAACGATTTTGGCTGCCGAGCCCGGCGCGGCTTCTATTTCAGAAACGCCGTTCACCAAATTAACGGTTTTTCCCTCGATCTCATAGCTTGAATTTTGATAACCCGGAATATTTGATGATTCAGGGGTCTCTCCAATATCCGTTGCAGACGGCGATTCTTTCACTTCCGGGCTCCCGGGAGTCTGCTGAGCTGCCGCTCCACATCCTGCCACTGATAGGACGATCAAACCAGTGATAACGAAAAGCAATACTTTCTTCACATTCCATCTCCTATAAAGATTATGCATTAGCGAGGTTTTCTCAACCCACTTTTGCTGTTTTGTATGAATTGCAGTACATACAAATTAATAAACGAGCCTGCATCCAAAATATGACAATTTTGGAAATGCGCTGAAAAATCCTTTTCATAAGGAAAGTTTCTATTCTGCAATTACATCAGGAGGTTTAAATTTCCAACCCTTGACATCTATATACTAATTAGTATAATATATACCATACGGTATATAAAAGGTGATGCATGGGAAACAAGCCAAAACTCGAACATGATAGTGCAGACCGCATCCTCGCTATTGCATGGGAACTCTTTCAGCAAAAGGGGTACAAAGGCGTCACCATCGATGAGATCTGCAAGCGCTGCAATCTGACCAAGCCGACGCTTTATTATTACTTTCATGATAAAGAGGACTTATTTGTGACAGTTTTGCAGCATCAATTGCTGCTTTTTGGCGATGTGCTCAACCAGCCGGGAGGAATTGAAGAACGGCTGACGCGGATGGCCGCAGCGGTATTGGAGAATTTCCAAACGCAGTACACCATTCTGCTGCATGACCGCGAACATATTCAAAAACCGGAAAATCAACGCGCCATACGCGAGGCTTTCCGCGGTTCTATGTTCAATCCATTGAATTCGATCATGCAGTCCGGTTTGGACAGTGGTTTCCTGCGCGGCTGCAATTCCGAGATGCTGACGCTGATGTTCCTCGGAGTCATCAACAACTTCATCGGACGCACCCTGGAGCCAGGATTGGATATCCCATCCCTGGCAGCAGAGTTAACGAATCTATTTCTTAAAGGAGTTACCACCAAATGAATTCTCAAATTACTGTTATTTTTGAATCAGCTTTCAACGTCATCTACCTTGCCCTCGTATGGACGATTGTGATCTTAATGACCCGCAATTTATCCACTGTGGCTGTGAAAGATCGTTCGACAGCCGGGCTTATTCGGGTCGCTTTTGTGCTGCTCGCAGCAGGTGATACCGGCCATGTTGGTTTCCGCGTGCTCGGCTACCTGCTGGGCGGTCTGGACACGCAGGTGAATATTCTTGGCTCATCGATGAGCCTGGCCGGATTGGGCACCCTCACAACCTCGTTCACCGTCACTTTCTTTTACATGCTGCTGGTTTATGTATGGCAGAAGCGTTATCAACGCGGAGGCAATGGATTGACCAGTTTTTTGCTGGCTGCCGGCCTGATCCGGTTGGTTTTGATGGCGCTTCCTGGCAATGAATGGGCAGCAGTTGTACCCCCGCAGCCAATGAGCATTTACCGCAACATCCCTTTGATCATCCAGGGATTGGGCATCATTTGGCTTTTCCTCTACAGCGGGTATCGGGA
>CAZRMB010000532.1:0-1707 GCA_964600925.1 uncultured Syntrophomonas sp. | reverse complement strand
ATCATCCCCGCTGAAAAACCTTCTCCCCTTATACAGCTTCGCCCCCTCAGTCACAGAATGTTGACCGTTTTCCTGCCATTTTCAACCTTTATTTGCACTTGCTAACTTCCATAGCATTGAGGGCGCGAAAGTTAGAAATAGTTTTCAATCTTTTCGATATTCCAGGGCTATTTCTGAATTTTCTCCTTGTTTCACTTACGTTTCCCTTAAAAGAAAAACGACTTACCCGATTAGCCGCGTAAGTCGTTGATTTTCTTTGTGGGACATACAGGATTCGAACCAGTGACCTCTTGCGTGTGAAGCAAGCGCTCTGAACCGACTGAGCTAATGTCCCTTTGAAAAGCATGCCAAAAGTAGAAAAATCTATCCAAAACCATGCGATGATCACCAAAATCTATGCTGATGTCCTCGACGATATTTTCCCCCCGATGGCGATGATTTCCTTCAATAAGGGATTACCCAGGAATAAGGTGATCTCTCGATAGTTCCGGGCATTGCTGACCACCCAGTCATATACCTCCCATCGAAATCGGGATAATATTGAGTCTTCAATCCAATAGGAAAAACGGGTGCCTGGTAACTTATGTGCCAATTGCTTTATTGTTAGATAGTAAGGAAGACCACCGGAAGCATCGTGCCATAAATCCACAAAGGCATGATCGAAATGCCTGGCAGCCATCTGATTTTCAATGTACTTAAAAACATCGGACTGAATAATTTCAACCTTGCCGGGGTCAGCAAACTGCGGAAGAATATATCGCTTAAATAATTGTATGACCTGCTCATCATGCTCAACCACCGTGACACTACTGACACTTGTTTTCAATGATGCCATATAGGCAAAATAACCTAACCCAAGCCCAAACGTGACGACCTGGCCTTCCACGTTATCAATAACCGGCTGCATGGTCTCAATCTCATTGGGCTTGATGGCCATCCATTCTTGCCCGTCTTCCATAACCGCGGGAAAACGAAACGGCTCTGAAAAAAATCCGACACGCGGAATTTCAATGAAATCATCAGTTGTTATTATGTCGTTGTAAATGAAGGCCTCATAAGGGCGATAAACCTCATATTTCAACGCCCACTTACCTGATTCTTCTTCTGGAATCCGGATATTACGATAGTAGGGGTTCCTTGCATACGTTTCGATGTCCAATCGACGAACCGACCGGCGTAAATATGTATTGGCCAACTGCTTATCCATCGCATTGCTTTCTGTATCGAGCCCAAGAAAGCCGGTCAATAGAGAAAAATACATGATCTCTTCTGATAAATATCCGCCAGTATTCACCTGATCCATGATCTCTTTGGTGATCATACAAGGGGTCTGATTTAGATAGTTACTCAGCATCAAAGCAATCCGGTTGTTCTCCAAACGATTGTGATCCAGAACTTTAACTTTTTCCAGATCGAAAATATTCAAATATTTGTTATCTGTATACATAGGTTTGATATAAATAGAAGAGGCTATTGCTTAATGTTATAAGCGATGATGGAATCGCCATGGCGAACCAGCAGCATCCCGTAATAAATGGACGGGTGCGACCAGTGTGGACCGGTTCCTTTGTTCACTTTGAAGGAACTGATGATTTTAAATTCTTTGGGATCGGCTTTTAACAACGCAATATTGCCTCCTTTTTCTTCATAACAATAGAGCATGCCTTCGGCGGAAATGATGGGCCCTTTGTTGTGAAAATCTGCGAT
>CAZRMB010000531.1:0-1717 GCA_964600925.1 uncultured Syntrophomonas sp. | reverse complement strand
TTGGTGAAGGCATTGCTGACACTGGCCAGATTGCCCATACCGTAATCAATAATCGCAATCAATGCTTTTCCTCCCTGTTGCAGCAACTTTAATTGCTATAACTTGCCCTTGGATGACCATACCCCTTCCACTCCCGGAGCTACAGCAATGGCCTCTTTAAAAGCCCGGGCAAAGGCCTTGAATACTGCTTCTACTATATGATGCGAGTTTTCTCCCCGCAGCAGATCGATATGTATTGTCATTCCAGCCTGGTTGGCGATCGCCTGAAAGAACTCTTTGACATTTTCACTGCTTAAATTGCCCAACTGCGGCGAAGGTATATCCACTGCATACTGCATGAAGGAACGTCCGGACAGATCGATAACCACCCTGGCCAACGCTTCATCCATGGGTATGAGCGCCTGGCCGTAACGGTTGATACCCTTTTTTTCGTCCAGCGCCTCCTTGATGGCCTGGCCCAGACAGATGCCGATATCTTCCACCGTATGATGATCATCAACCTCCGTATCGCCGATTGCGCTGACTTGCAGGTCACAACGGCTGTGCACGGCAAACAGGGTCAGCATGTGATTCAAAAATGACACCGGCGTTTCGATCTGATTCTTTCCGCTGCCGTCGACAGCAAGGTTCACGCTGATTTCTGTTTCAGCGGTTTGGCGAACGATTTGACTGCTGCGCACTTTGTCCATTTCTATTTTTCCTTTCTTACCCGCAAGCTGTTGGCATGAGCGGTCAGTCCCTCCACCTCAGCCAGTTTGATGATATCGTCAGTATCTTCCTCCAGTCCTTCGCGGGAATAATAAATGATACTGGAAGCTTTCATAAAAGTATCCACCGTAACCGGAGAATAAAATCTGGCTGTGCCGCCGGTGGGCAAGATATGATTGGGACCGGCCAGATAATCCCCGACCGGTTCGGGCGTATTGCTGCCCATAAAGATCGCTCCGGCATTATGGATTTTACTCAGCATCTCAAAAGGCTTCTCCACCATCAGTTCAAGATGTTCCGGCGCCACCAGATTGGCAACCCGGCAGGCATCATTGGTATCATTCACCAGGATCATCGCCCCGTAATCTGCCAGGGACTTTTCAATAATATCGCGCCGCGACAGGCTGGGCAGCTGTTTTTCCAGCTCCTTTTCCACCTTATCCATTAGAACTTCACTATCCGTAACCAAAATGCTGCGGGCCAGTACATCATGTTCCGCCTGGGACATCATGTCAGCGGCCAGATAAGCCGGATCAGCATTGCTGTCGGCAACGATCAATATCTCGCTGGGTCCGGCCAGCATGTCGATGTTTACATCACCATAAACCATTTTCTTGGCCAGGGTAACGTAAATGTTACCGGGGCCGCTGATCAGATCAACTTTTTTAACAGTCTCAGTTCCCCAGGCCAGGGCAAAGACTGCCTGTGCACCGCCCATTTTATAAACCTCAGTCAGTCCCAGTTCCGCTGCCGCCACCAGCGTATAGGGATTCATTTTGCCATTGGCGCCAGGCGGACTGACCATGGCTATTTCCTGCACTCCCGCTACCTGGGCGGGAATGGCATTCATCAAAACGGAAGAAGGATAAGCTGCCGTTCCTCCCGGAACGTATATGCCTACTCTCTCCAAAGGCCTGAACAGCTGTCCGAGTACGTTGCCCCTTTCATCCGGTTCCATCCAGGAGTTTCTCAGCTGCTTGCCGTGAAAGAAATCAATATTATCAATGGC
>CAZRMB010000530.1:0-1720 GCA_964600925.1 uncultured Syntrophomonas sp. | reverse complement strand
GTTCAATATCAAAATAGCCTGATTCGTCTGCTGACAGACCGTTTACTGTCACTTTACAGCAGCCGGCGCAGTTTCGACTGGAATTGGTTTGAGGATAAAATGACTTACTGCAACGGGATTTTGCCTCATTCTCTTTTTGCTGTGCATGCATATAACGGCAATAAAAAATGTCTGCAAGTAGCATGCGAATCAATCCGTTTTTTAAACCATCATTTATTTGCCAAAGGTTATTTAAATATTGTCGGTAATCAAGGTTGGTATGTGCGGGGAGGTAAAATGTCTGTATGGGATCAGCAGCCGGTGGATGCAGCATCGGTTGTTTTTGCCTGCCATGAAGCGTATCAGGCTACCGGCTTGAAAGAATATAAGCATTTGATGATATCAGCCCATCATTGGTACCGCGGGTTAAATATCAACAGCCTGCCTCTTTATGATATAGAAAGCGGAGGTTGTTTTGACGCCCTGACCCGGGAAGGGGTCAATCTTAATCAAGGTGCAGAAGCCGTACTGTCCTTATTGTTAAGTGATTTGCTGCTGGCCAGTTATAATGCAGACAAATTACCGCAGGCGCAATCATTATAGCAGCCCCCTATGCAGCAGTATTGAAAACGTCGATATCAAGCGCAATTAAAAACTGCTGTGAAATTGCTGCCCGTTTCGCTGGTATTTATCTGCAACCCGGCCTTATGCCGGGTAATAATACTGTAACATACTGCCAGCCCCAGACCGGTACCGTTTTCCTTGGTACTGAGAAAAGGTGTTCCCAGCTTTTCAATGATTTCCTCCGGTATACCGCTGCCCTCATCCTGAACCGACAACATTACTTTGTCATTTTCCGACCAGGTTTTTACAATTACGCTGCCGCCTTCTCTCATAGCTTCCAGACCGTTTCTTACCAGATTGAGGATCAACTGCCTGATTTCGTTTTCGTCCAGCAAAATGTCGGGCAGTTTGCTTAACTCAAATTTGATATTCTTGTCTTGCTTTATGGCATCGGCCATCAGCAAAGGTGCCAGCGCCTGTATTATCCCATTCAGGTTATGAAAACAAAGCGTCACCATTTTATTTTTGGCTAAAGATAAAAATTCACTGATGATCATATTGGCCCGTTTTAATTCATCAAGCATCAATTCAAAATACTCACGATGATTACTGAAATCTTTATTTTGACTCATAATTTGCAGGAATCCCTGGACAGTTGTCATGGGATTACGTATTTCATGCCCAATACTGGCAGCCATCTCACCCACCAAATGCATTTGACCAAAACGGGCCATTTCCATTTCCATCTGTCGTTGCAGGGTAATATCATCAGCCAGTACCAATCCCCCGGTAATCACCTCGTTTTCAAAAATAGGTGATCCTTTTAATTCAACCAGCAGTTCACTTCCGTCCTTGCAGAGAAACCTGTGTTCATGACTGCCAAATTCCCCCTGCAGACGATTTTCAAGCTGCTCCGCAACTTCTTGTTTATGTTCGGCAATCACAAAATCCAGCAAGGATTTCCCCAGCATTTCCTCAGCACTTTAGCCGAGTTTTTCTATCAAACGTTGATTTACAAAAGTAAGACAGCTATCACGATCATAAGTCAGGCATAACTCATTCATGTTGTTGATTAACGTATTCAGATATCGTAATTGATATCTGAAATTCTGTTCTCTTTCATGCAGGGCATCCTCAGCCAGCTTTTTATCATGTATATCCCGGGTAAAAAGAATAA
>CAZRMB010000529.1:0-1723 GCA_964600925.1 uncultured Syntrophomonas sp. | reverse complement strand
CAGGGGGACAACAATCCCCCTGACTCTTACTTTATCTGGCAGGAAAAATGGTATCACAATTCTCCGTGCTTCAATTATAATGAGACTAGCACATTTACAGACGGAGGGCTTTATGGTACATAATTTTCAGTACAAAAAAGCAATGATCGTTGCGGCCGTGATCGTATTGGCGATAGTTTTATTGTTCAACTGGCTTCGACCAACGCAGGTTACTGCTTTTACGGTCACCAAGCAGAATTATGTTCCTTCCCTGTTGTTGAGCGGCGAAGTGATTGCTGGCGGCAGCACGATTCTATCAGCCAATGCTGCCGGTACGGTGGTGGAATGTCCGGTATCCAAAGGCGAAATGGTCAAAAAGGGGCAGCTGCTGGTGCAGATTGATGATACGCAGGCCCGATTGGATCGGGACAGAGCCATTGCAGCGATGCAGATGGCCGAGGCACAATTGCGAAAAGCCTCCGGCGTAACCTACGAAGAAGCCCGGGCGAAAAGTGTTCAGGCGGATCTGGAACTGGAAAAGGCTTCTGCTCAATATAACCGTATTAAGACGCTGGCAGAAGCTGGAGCGATCAGTCAAGCTGAAGTGGAAGATACGCAAAGGTCCTTGCAGCTTGCTCAGGAATCGGCTCGGGTGGCGAAGGCTGCACTGCATTCAGTTTCACAAAACGGTCCTGATATGGAAATCCGGCAAGCTGAACTTCAACAGCGCCGGCTTGATCTGCAAGAAAAAGAAAAATTGCTGGAGGATTATAAAATCATTGCTCCGGCTGACGGGGAATTGCTGGATATATATGTGAAACCCGGGGAACTGCTGGCCAAAGGCAGTCAGGCTGCCCTGCTGGCAGCCGGGCAGGGATTGCGGATCAAAATTCAGCCTGATCAGCGTTATGCAGCGCTGGCCGCGCAGGGCAACCAGGCCAAGGCATGGATCACGAATGCAGAAGCAAACAAGTGGGATGCCCGGGTAGTCTATACGGAACCACTGGGCAATGCCGAACAGGGTTCATTCACGGCGGAACTCGAATTCACCGGCACAAAACCTGAACTCTATCCCGGACAGTTGTTGTCGGTGCAGTTGTTTGCGCCAGCCCAGGCCGATGCCATCATCATTCCTGACAATTATTTAACGGAACGGTCGGGTCAAAACGGGGTATGGCGAGACGTTAACGGCCGGGCTCATTTTACACCGGTACAAATCGGTCTGCGAACCGGTAACGGGGTGGTTATCAACGACGGACTGCGCTCGGGTGATCTGATTATGGAACCGGCCGGACTGACAGAGAACCAAAAAGTATCTGTCCGGTCAGGCCAGGGTTAAAAAATGAAGAGCAGTTTACGGTTTGAATTCAGTCTGGCGCGCAGATTTTTGGAAGAAAACAGGAGCCAGACCCTGTTGATTATCCTGGGAATTGCCATCGGTGTTGCCGTAATGGTTTTTCTGTCCGCGCTGATTGACGGTTTGCAGGCCAATTTAATAGATAAAACGGTAGGAAGATCGCCGCATATTGTGATCAGCAATGATGAAAATGCGGCCGCCGGTGCGGTCAAAACCAAGGATGGCGACAGCGTATTATTACTGGATGCGACCCGCAAGACAATGCGTCCCATTGTGGAGTGGCGTAACATCACCAATGAACTGGCAGCTGACCGACGCATAGAAACGGTGCTGCCGGTGGTTGAAGGATCGGGTTTGATCGAACGCGGGCAGGTCAGCCGTGCGATT
>CAZRMB010000528.1:0-1724 GCA_964600925.1 uncultured Syntrophomonas sp. | reverse complement strand
CAATCGCAGCCATAATCGGCATTCCCCTTTATATCCGGGCTGAGACAGCCATACCGATCGGTTTGTCATTAATGCAAAAGGGAATGAGCGTGGGAGCAGTAATGGCACTGATAATAGGCGGGGCTGGAATGGCAATTCCAGAAATGAGCATGCTGGCGGGCATCTTTAAAACCAAATTAGTTGCAGCGATCGTGTTTGTTATTTTCCTCACGGCAGTGATCGGTGGATATATCTTTAATCTTATATAATGATGTCAAGTAATTGTAAAAGTGCCATCAAGGGATCAGTTGCCGTAGATATTAAGGTAAAATGAGAATGAACACGACAGACGGATAACATCAGTTTTACTGATTCTGATTAAAATAAATAAAGAGGAAATAGTGTTTGAAAGGGGTTATCATTAATGAAAAATGAAAACGAGAAAAAAGGGTTGTTTGCCAAATTGATCGACTTGAAGAAACCGAAGCAGAATTCATGTTGTTGTTTTGAACTGGAAGAAATTCCGGAAGATGAAAAGGAAAAGGAAACCGACAAGGATCCCAAAGAAAAGAATGGAAATTGTTGCTGTTGATTCAGGTCAAGGCATTTTCGAAAGTGGATAACCACCGCGATACAATGGCAGCTGAAGGATTCAGGAGGTTTATTTGTTTTGAGAGACAAAGAAGAAATCTGAGTTTTATCAAAAATAATTACTCCAAAGTTGCCCTGCAAGGTTGACAGGGTGGAGGGAGGATATCCATAACGAATATCGTGGCTACCGCAGAATTGCCGGCAGAAGAAAAACAAGACCTGGCCAGTCTGGTCGGCTGTATAGCCGGAGCAGAATACGTTGAAAATATTCGGGTCATGTTTGAGCAGGCTGGTTTTAAAAACATCCGCCTGATCCCAAAAGATAACAGCCGAGCTATCATTAAGTCATGGGCACCAGAAAACAACCTGGAAGACTATGTGGCTTCCTTTAAAATTGAAGCGGAAAAAGATCATTGTTAAACAGAGATTTCATTTATCGTGTATCATATTGCCCGGGGTAGTGTACATCTGCCGGCCTCAAAGAGCGGTGACAGTATTGACTGGGCAATTTTGTTTTCCTGTTAAAAGTCGATCTAATAATTAAGTCCTTGACAGTAAAAACAAAAATTATAACACTATAAGCATATATTTATGTAAAATCAGGCTTAATAAATCACCGATCATGTAAAGCGTTAAAAACATAGAAAATGCATTCAGTGATATTTGTCAGGCTTAATCTAATCGGCGCCTGCTGATAGACAGGAAAAAATATTGAAGGGGTTGAAGCGATGTTTGAAACCGTATTTAAAGCGTTGGGTGAACCGACCCGGCTGAAGATTATCAAATTATTGTCAGTTCGTGACTTGTGCGTCTGCGATCTGGAAGAGATTATGGAAATCAGTCAACCTCGCATATCCCAGCACCTGAAGGTTTTAAAGCATGCAGGCCTGGTCAATGAGCGCAAGGACGGGCTGCGCAATATCTGCAGCCTGAACAAGGACATGCTGGACAGCACTTTGGGCGACTTTATGTCATTTATTAAAAGTCCGCTGGAACAAATACCGGAAATGGCTGTGGAGTTAACCCGCATGCCTGATGAAGCAGGAGAATCCTGTATCAAAAGGTCATGCCAGTGATCTCAGCGGTATTTATATAAAAGTGAGTTTGATCAAAAAGCTTGTCAGGAAAACGTAGGGGGAGGAATGGATCATGCG
>CAZRMB010000527.1:0-1726 GCA_964600925.1 uncultured Syntrophomonas sp. | reverse complement strand
AGGAATGCTCTATCAAGTAATCAAAATCACTGACATGCACCCAGTTCTTGCCGTACACAACCGGCATTTGATCATTTACTTCACCAATCGCCATACGCAGTGCGCCTGATTTACGATTCTCCAACATTTCCAGGGAATAGTCATTGCTTAGTCCCAAATTCATATATCCCCGGCTGTCAGGGGGGGTTACCTGACAGATAAACACATTCCCGCGCCGGATCATTTTATCGCCGCTGTCACTGAGATTATTGATCAAATAATCACAGTTGTTGCCATACATTTTGCGAATGGCAGCCAACCCGAAGGCCGGCACATATTGTATGTGCTCCTTTATATTGTTCATGAAAACCGGATCATATAGACGACTTGGATGCAATTGCAATGAGTCGGACAAGCTGACATTTTGCAATTCTTCATAGCGATCTAAAATTGCTTCAAAAAATTGTACGGAACCGGCCCCCAGTCCCAGTGCTGTAGTTACAAAATCTCCTGATTTCACTTTTTTAGCGGCTTCTTCAAATGTAGTTAGTTTTTGTTGGTACGAATAATCTTTCAATCTTAGTGTCTCCCTTACTATAAAATTCCGCTGTATAAATTTTAGCAGGGATGAAAGGTCTGTCAAATCATTTAATTATCTTGGATATTTTGTTTCATTCACCTCTGGCTAAAAGCCAACAAAAAAGCGTCCGCCTTATTGATAAGGAGACGCTTTTTATAAATATTGCCAAACTTGTTTAAGCTATTTAAGCGAGAGCATTTGATCCGCCGTCTACTGGAATTGTAACACCGGTTATGAAATCGGAGGCGGCGGAGGCAAGAAATACAACTGCTCCTTTGAGGTCCCACTCGCTGCCGAATCTGCCCAAAGGATTTGCGTGTTTAATTTGATCTTCCCCTATTCCCTTAAAGTGTTTCTCGGTCATGTGGGTTACAAAGGGACCGGGTGCGATTCCGTTTACATGGATGTTGTAGCGCGCTAATTTTACGCCGAGATCTTTGGTCAGCGTAATAACTGCACCTTTGCTGGTGTTATAGGCAACAGCATTCTGGATTTCCGGATAGGTTCCGCCAAATCCGGTGGTGGAGGAAATGTTTATGATCTTGCCGCCGCCATTTTTTTTCATGATCCGGGCCGCCATGGCGGATAGCTGGAAAACGCCTGTCAGGTTGACGTCTAAAATCTGCTGCCATTTGTCCATTGGAAAGTCGATTGCATTTGCCCCCCAGGTGATACCGGCATTATTGACCAGAATATCTACCGTGCCGAATTCTTTCACGGTAGCGTCGATCAGGTTCTGGCAATCTTCCGCCTTACTGGTATCGCATGCGACCGGTAGTGCCCGCACGCCAGTCTGAGCCTCGATTTGCTTGCACACTTCAACGCATCTTTCAACTTTACGCGCTGCCACCACAACATTGGCTCCGGCTTCTGCAAGCCCAAATGACATCTGGGCACCCAGTCCGATCGATCCGCCGGTTACGATTGCTACTTTGCCCTTGAGGCTAAATAAATCGTTTACGTTCATTTCTCCAACTCCTCCAATCTTGATATAGAATCGTACTATTATATACCAATATAAGACGATCCAGTTTGGGGACTCAGTTTATCCGCCATCTGATTTAATTATGATAGGAATTTCCGGGTACCAATCATGATTCTTTAATAAATGCTATCATTATATTTGGTACATTTCAATAAAATCCCTTCCATCTTTTGGTCACTGAA
>CAZRMB010000526.1:0-1729 GCA_964600925.1 uncultured Syntrophomonas sp. | reverse complement strand
GGCGGGCAAAACTTAGCTCCGGATCAGGATCACGGTCAGAGCGGATATAAACCAGGTCGCCCCCGGTTAATAAGCTGGTTATGAATTTCCCCAATTTACTGTAATCGTCCGGGTATTTTTCTAGTTTTATCTCGACCACCCGGCTCCTGGCAGAGTTTTTAGATGGTGCTTTATGCATTTTGTTTTCCAATATGCTCAACCAACGCTTTTGCCACTTATCTCTGGAAAAAGCCTGGGCCACTTCACAGCTTCTGGCTTTAAACAACTGCATCTGCTCCCTGTTTTCCAATAAAATTGCAATGGCCTGTTTGAGCTCGCCAGGCTGCGGATTAATCAAACAGCCATTGTAATCATTGATGATCAAATCAGGTAATCCACCGATCCGGGTGGCTATTACTGCATTGCCGCTTGCCATGGCCTCCAGGCAGGACAAACTGGTGCCCTCACTATGAACGGAAGGAATCAAGGCAATATCCGCAGCTTGATAGGCCTGCGGCATTTCATCCATCTCCAGCGGACAATACTTAATTCTTTCACCCCATTTGACTTGCCTTTCAAGTACCTGGGCAATGTCCTGCTCTCCTCCCCGGCCGACAAAATGGAATTCCGTGCCGGGATACTTTTCCAGGATCTCATCCATAATTTCCAGCACCAAATACAAGCCGCGCGCGGAATAAAGCTGCCGGGGATAAAGAATAACCGTCTTGCCTCGATGCTGGAGATAATTCTCTCTTGGTTTAAAAGCAGTCAAATCCACATAATTGGCAATTAATTTGGTTTTTTGTCCGAGTTCAAAATCCACCGTCTGCAACCAATTGGCAGTATTGGTGTCAACCGAGATCAACTCCTCGCAGGCTTGGGCTCCCTCGATATAGCGACCGTTCATCACCCAGAACTCAACAGCGTTCTCAAAATTATTATAGGGATTATCCCAGGAAACCCCGTGGCTTATGCCAATATTGGGAATTGCTGCTACGGGCCAGGCTTCAAAAAAGGCTGAATAAATATTGAGGGCGGTTCGCCCTTGTACCAGTTCATAAAAGATCCGGTTAAAATCCCGTGCGCATTTAAGGATCCAGCCGTCTGCCGTAGATCCGCGGCGGCTCAGGGAAACGATATCAATATTCCCGAAACGCCGCATCCACGGGTAATCGCCATATTGAAAAACCACCATTTGCCGGTGCAGCTGCGCACAGATATCCGCCAAATCAAGCAGATAGCGTTCCGCTCCCCCGCTGTAAAAGAACTCGCCTTTAAAATCAAGAAAAGTTGCCGTCATAACTGCAACTTTGTCCAGAAGATCAAGGTTTGCATAGGGCAGCCAACCCCGCGCAAGCGAATATATTTTTTCCTCCAGCAGATTTACATTGATCTTATCAGGCAGACCTGCGCCAAGGCACAAACCTCTGCTGTCTGAACAATATTTTTCAATATCAGAAGCAACCGGCGAAAAATAACTGATTAGATCAGCCTGGCTGTATATTACATCAGCCTGACCGGCAGAAGCCGCATCTGCATGAAACCAGAGAAGCTTATGAGGCAGGATCGCTGTCCAATCCGGATGAATATCCTGCGAGGTCAATACGATCGCAAAAAGGCAACTCATAATTGGCTCTAGGGAAAACCCCTCATTGATTAAAATCATATTCTGATCAATAATTTCAAAACTGCCCAAATTTGAAGGTTGGCAAATAAAACACAGGTAACCTGTGGCGGCAAATTCTGTGAG
>CAZRMB010000525.1:0-1732 GCA_964600925.1 uncultured Syntrophomonas sp. | reverse complement strand
GTGCATATTTTCTGATTATTTGTTCGATTGGTAAATCAAAGTCATTTGTAATAATTATCGCGGGTTTTATTTTTCCATTACCCGTTATGGTAATTTGCCGTATCTCTTTATCGTAGCCACTGAGAAAAACCATCTCATCATACACGTGCAACGTTCTGGTCTTATTCCCGGCACATTCCACCTTCACGTCTTTCCATCCTTTGGCAGGGAGTTTGGCAATCCGGTCAAGGATCAGCTTGCCTCTTCGGCGTATGGTGATAAATTTGATCTTATCATTATCGAGCTTCTTTAAGTTTTCGTAATTGGTGAACTTGCTATCGAAAACAAGATACCTGAGTTTGTTTTCCTTTTTCGTATTTCCTTCCCGGTAAAAGTCAAGGAACTCAAGCACAACAGCGCTTTCGTCTTTTTGTAATACGTTGGCGCTCCCATAATCGATCAGCCCGCTGTCAGGATCATGGGCAAGCACGGCCAGCATACTTCCAAGGGCCTTGCCACGTTTGCCCGACCAGTTGTTTTCCAGATGGCTGTCGTCGCCCCAGTAGGGGATTGTGGTAAAATCAAGGTTAGCCGTATCCTCCAGCAGACTATACTTCAGCCATAACTGGTGAAGCTGCTTCAGGAAGACCTGGTTCATCTCTGTGGTTACGCGATCAGAATACGAAGTGTACCACGCCGTTTTTGGCAACACATTGAGGCCCGCAAACAATCCCATCCCACGATCCATACACCAGGTATCGTCGGAGGAATACCGGCGGCGGTTGGCCAATTTCAGGGCAAGGAAACACATTATGGACGAAGCCTTGCTTATAACTGAGGTTCCGGGATAGTTTGATTGGGCTATCACGGTATCTATCTCGTAACGCTTGATAAGGGCCAAAAACATAAGTATTCCTGCGTTGGAACTCTTAAAGGTCTCGTTTTCAAAACTCAGGGGAGCAGATTTTTCTGCCTGTATCTGAACCTTATCCAATTGCTGTTTTACAAGTTTTGTTCGCCTTGGCAAACGCGAAAAACCTTCAGCCGCAATGATATTGTAAATGTTCTTTTCTGAAAGTGAATGTCCCAGCCCGTCAAGTGCGACTTTGATATCGGGCACAGAATAATACTTCTTACGCATATCGATGATCACCGATTTAGCCCCAATGGTTTCGGCCGATGTTTTTCTTCCAACAGTATGCTCAACAAAAAAGATGCTGCCAGAAGTGCCATCTCCAACCTTCTCCCTGAATGATGACACCAGCGAGGTAAAAGCCCGGTAGGTATAGCCAAAATGATCAGCTACTTCCCGAGCTGAAAGGTCTTCAACGTAATACATCCGCAGTGCTTCGTATTGTTTGTGTGCAACTGATTTTGGCTTCAAAAAAAAGGATACAATGTTCATGATACTGTTTATTATTACCATGATAAATGTAATACATATTCACTAAATAACAACAGTAACGCATCGTGATTTTATTAACAAATTGACAGAAAACTGTTTATATCATTTGCAAATAATCTGTTTAGAAAATGCTAATACTTAAATTTCTTATATGATTTATTATTATACCGTATATGAAAACCCGGGAATCCGCCACTCCTCATATTAAAAACCTCACTATCAATGTGCTGAATGACTCATTGTGGAAGATACCAAAAATGAAATACGGTCAATTGTTGACGTGAAAATCTATGTTTCATGTAAATGCATCGCTTTCCACAGTATCATTGGCAAAAGCCATTCATTATC
>CAZRMB010000524.1:0-1735 GCA_964600925.1 uncultured Syntrophomonas sp. | reverse complement strand
GTCGTATTCAAGAATAGGAAATGTCATATTTATAAATCCTTGGTATAGCCCAACAATTAATATACGGGATCGGTTTAATTATGTTAAAATTGATATGTAAGCTACTATATTTAAAATAAAATATCCAATAATTATTGGATATTTTATTCTTGACATCAGTATTTGGTCTGTAATATCAGAATATGCAGATTCCGTATATCCTGATTAATCCGTTATTAAGGAGAAAAATGTTGCCTGTGCAAACTCTTCCTGATTTTCAGCAATATCTATTTTCAAAAAAACTCGTGCCTGAAAAAAACATCACTTACTATGCCTATTGGGCGAACCAATATCTCGCTTTCTCCAAAAGCCTGAACAATGTTGATTCCGATGACACAATACGACTATTTATCGAAAATTTGCATAACCGCCCCAATATTAATGAATGGCAAATTCAACAAGCACAGCATGCCGCACAGATTTACTTAAAATATTTCATCAACAAGCAGTCGCAGTCCAGCAATAATACAAAACCTCCGGATTTATTAAACACTTCCAGCACACCTCAGCACTACTCTATAACGCAAGAGTCGCAAGGGGCGGCGGCAAACACCCCGGAAATGATTATTCTCAAATTGCAGGAGGCTATCCGTGTGAAGCACTATTCTTTGAGCACGGAGAGAACATACATTGATTGGGTGAAACGATTTTTAAATTACACCGGCGCCGGGGAAAAGGCTGTTCTAACAAAAGAACCTGATGCGCAGTCTATCAAGGAATTTCTGACGCATCTGGCTATAAAGAAAAAAGTTTCTGCTTCCACACAAAATCAGGCATTTAATGCTTTGCTGTTTTTGTTCCGCAACGTCTTTAAAATTGAGCCGGGTGATTTGACGGCAACCATCCGCGCAAAACGCGGGCCTAAGCTTCCTGTTGTATTGACTGTCGAGGAAGTAAAAAGCTTGTTTAGCTGTATGGAAGGAAAACAACTTTTAATGGCGCAGATTATCTATGGCGCGGGACTTCGTCTGATGGAGTTGACTCGTCTGCGGGTCAAAGATATAGATTTTGGCGCGGGATTAATTTTGGTACGCGCAGCAAAAGGAGACAAAGACCGTTCGACTATTCTTCCCCAATCGGTCCGGGAAAATCTGCAAAAGCATTTGGTGGACATTAAGACATTACATGAGCAGGATATTGCCAAAGGATTTGGCGAGGTTTATCTTCCCGATGCACTCAGCAGGAAATATCCAAAAGCAGGCAAAGAATGGATATGGCAATATGTTTTCCCCTCTTCAAAACTTTCAGTGGATCCCCGAAGCTCAATTGTCAGGCGGCATCATGTTGACGAAACATCTATCCAGAAATCTGTAGCGGCAGCATCAAGAAAGGCGGGGATTCCCAAGCAGGTGTCCGTGCATACGCTGCGTCACAGCTTTGCCACTCACCTTCTCATGAACGGTGTAAACATCAGGGAAATTCAGGAACTTTTGGGGCACAAGAACGTCGAAACAACAATGATCTATACCCATGTAATGAGGGACATGGCCAATGCTCCGAAAAGCCCCTTGGATATTCTTCTTGCTTCCTCACCCAAATCCACAGAGCCTGCCGACATCTGAATGATTGCAAATCATGGCGTTGTCAATTCCCAGCGAAAAAGAATCATTGGAAATTAACCTGATTTTCAATGCGGTGAAGCTGAAAAACAGGCGATTGCGGCTTTGAGAGTTGTGAAAAAAGGGGGGCTGTGATA
>CAZRMB010000523.1:0-1739 GCA_964600925.1 uncultured Syntrophomonas sp. | reverse complement strand
CAAAGTATTTGACCTGCTGCGGCCAGGCAGACGAACAGTCAAAACTCTTCCACAGGACTGGTTTGCCGTCAGTGGTGTATTGCCCTGATACGACGGCAACATCGCATGACAAAGCCGGCTGGCTGACAGTCAGTATGATTATTGCTGCAAATATCAGCAGCAACAAGATGGTTTTGCGTGTTACTCCCTTGAACGGTCCGGTTAAGTTGATCATATTATGCCCCCTTAGTTAAATGAAAAATAAATTAACTATATATTAGATTAATATGAAAATTTTGGCAAATTATTTTTCTCTTCCTGGCCGGTACTGGGTAATTAAAACTACTACTTTTGCCCGGCTGGTGCTATAATACTACGTGAATTATTTGCTTAAGGGGTTTTTTTAAGCATGGCGGCCATAGTCAAACGCACCTTTAAAAGGGATATTGTTTTCAGTATTTCTGTGCTTTTAGCATTAATAACCTCTTTTTTCATCATGCCCAGCTGGCAGGATGTGGATTGGAATGTGATATTTTGCCTGTTTAACCTGAGTGCGATATTGATTGCATTGGAAGAGCTTCATGTCCTGGACAAAGTATCGGTACAAATTTTATCAGTGCAAAAGAACCAGCGCCGCCTGTCAGTCATCCTGGTGGCACTCACCTTTGTCAGTGCTATGTTTATTACCAATGACGTAGCCCTGATCACTTTCGTGCCGCTTACTATGCTGATTGCGCGCAAAGCCGGATTCGACCCGGGCTATACGGTCATCCTCCAGGCCCTGGGGGCGAACATAGGCAGCAGCCTTACTCCCTTAGGAAACCCGCAGAACCTGTTTCTTTTTTCCCATTACAATATCCAGCTGGTCCAGTTCTTAAGCCTGATGCTGCCCTTTGTGGCGGCAGGTGCCCTGTGGCTGGTGTTTCTAAACTGGCGGGCCAAAAACCGCATCCTGGTTTTTACCCTGGAAGATGTCAAAACCGGGGATTCGCTTAGGATCGTCCTTTACCTGCTGCTGTTTGCGGCCGTGATTTTATCAGTTTTAAGAGTTCTTGATTATCGCGTGGTAACACTGGCGGTAATCGTGGTGTTGCTTATAAAGGACCGGCATCTATTGGCGCGGGTAGATTATTCTCTGCTGGGTACCTTCATTTGCTTCTTCATTTTTATAGCCAATATCTCCAATTTCAACGGCTTTAACGCCTTTCTGCACCATGCTTTTGCCAGCAGCAGCGGCTCCTATTTTGGTTCCATCCTGCTTTCCCAGTTCATCAGCAATGTGCCTTCCGCCATATTCATGGCCAATTATTCGCAAAACTGGCAGGCGGTGCTTTTGGGGGTCAATGTCGGCGGGATGGGAACCCTGATCGCTTCCATGGCCAGTATTATCGCCTACCGTATTTACGTCCGGGAGTATAAAAAAAGAGGGTACTTCTGGCAATTCTTTCGCTATAATCTGCTCAGCCTGGCTGTTTTTTCAATTTTCGCCTACTGCTGCCTCTAGCTTAAAACCAGATGTCACGTGCTTTCATTGAAGACAAAATTGCTTCATCTTTATACAGAAGGTAATGGTATAATTGGATTATTATATACGATTTTTTTAAGGATTGTCCCGTGGCGGTGAAATTATTCTGCAATAAACAACTATTCGTGGACAATACTATGCAAAGAATGAGAAATTACTATAAAAAATTAGGAGGGAATCATTATGCCGCTGGTAACTTCAACTGAAATGTTCAAAAAAGTTTACGGCAAATGTG
>CAZRMB010000522.1:0-1748 GCA_964600925.1 uncultured Syntrophomonas sp. | reverse complement strand
AAAAAAAGAAAATACTCTTAAGTAATTCATATTTTTTACCGAACAAAAAATCAATATTTGACAACTTCGTTACTGAAATCAATTAACAGGACAATATGCATTGCTTATTCTTGATCATATTTCCTGATAAGGCCGGGAAATGGAGTTGTTGATCCACTGGTACAGATATTGCTGTTTTGTGTATGAAACGGTTTTCCAATAAAATCTCTTTTAATTGAAAAAGAATAATCTTGCGGTCAGCGCTGCTGTTTTAAAAAATCAGCCCGAGAGGAAAAGTGCCGTCTGATTATTAGTAGTGCATCGCGAAAAAGAGAATCTGTCGATAATGGTGAATTCTGGAACGTGTTAGCGGCTTAATGAGGAATTCGTAACAAATCTTAAATCTGGCAAGAAATTGAAAGTTTAGGGCGATGTCCGAACTCAACGACGGCGACTTCGAAAAAATCAGTAAATTAGTTTACGAACTTTGTGGAATAAATCTTCACGAAGGAAAGAAGGAATTAGTCAAGGCTCGCCTGGGTAAACGATTACGCGAAGGCGATTATAAATCGTTTAAACATTATTTTAACTATGTGACGACAAATGAGGGCAAAGATGAATTGATCACAATGATCGATTCCATTTCGACCAATTTGACGTCCTTTTTTCGTGAAGAAAGTCATTTTGTCAGGCTGCGTTCAATCATCACAACAATGTTGGAAAAGTCCGGTTCACGTGATTTCGTTCCAAGATTTAATGTCTGGTCTGCCGGGTGTTCTACGGGGGAAGAGCCTTATACAATAGCCATAACAATAAAGGAAGCGGCCAAGGCGAGGCAGTTGGACGCCCGAATCTTTGCAACGGATATTTCCACGCGAGTATTGCAGGTAGCCCAGGCCGGTATTTATCCCGAAGACAGGGTGAAAAAGATAGACGGCTCCATTTTGGGAAAATATTTCCAAATGGGAACGGGCCGTTCCAAAGGCTACTTCCGCGTCAAGAAAGATCTTAAAGACATGATTACTTTTGAAAGGTTTAATCTGATGAATCAATTTTCATCAGATTTAAATTTTGATGTAATCTTCTGTCGTAACGTGATGATTTATTTTGATAAATACACGCAGTCCCGCCTGGTTGACAAATATTACAACAGTTTAAAAAAGGACGGCTATTTTTTTGTGGGACATTCGGAGAGTTTAACCGGCTTGACGCATTCTTTTAAATACATAGAACCCAGCGTTTATCAAAAGTGATTATATGAGCGATTTAATTGTAGGAATATCAGATATAAAAGTCAGTAATAATGCGCAGGACATCATTGTAACTTATGCATTAGGCTCCTGCATAGGGATAGTTGTTTTTGATCCGATCGCGAAAGTGGGGGGCATGCTTCATTACATGTTGCCTGATTCAAATCTCGATCAAAACAAAGCCAAGGAAAATCCGGCAATGTTCGCCGATACGGGGATCCCGTTATTATTTAAAAGCTGCTACAAACTGGGTGCGGAAAAAAAGAGAATGCTTGTCAAGGTGGCCGGTGGAGCAAGCATACTGGATGACACTAATTATTTCCGTATCGGGCAAAAAAACATCATGGCTATGCGAAAAATATTCTGGAAGAATAATGTCATGATCGAAAAGGAGGATACGGGGGCGAACTATAACCGTACTCTCCGTCTGGAAATGTCGACAGGCAAGGTTTTTGTCCGTAGTTCCGGAGGTGAAATGAAAGAACTATGAAGACAGTAGATCGCATATTAAAATCAATT
>CAZRMB010000521.1:0-1751 GCA_964600925.1 uncultured Syntrophomonas sp. | reverse complement strand
AATCTGTACCATCACCAAAGCCTATTTCAAGATAGCTTACCTTGGTAAGATCAACACCTGCTGCTGCTATTTCCGGCAGAGATACACTGATCTGGTTCCAGCCTTCAGCATTACTGTTGAAGTCAGCAATAACAACGTTAGCATCTGTTGTACCATCGCCGATAGTTACAAATGCTGGAAGACCAAAGTTGCCGACGTTTCCATAGTAGTTGATCGTAAGAATCTTAACACCCTTTACGGTCCAGTCCTGTGCCGGGCTAAACGACCTGTCAGCTATTGCATAGAATGGATCAGATACGTGGTTTGTAAGCTTCATTGCGTTAACAGGGCTCAGACACGGATCATTCTGGAGAGATATACGCATTGTTGAATATCCCAGGGTATCTGTCCAGACAGCTGCGATGTCATTGCCTTCTTCGTCATAGCTTTCGAAATCTTCTACCATGAGATATGGAATACTTGAGAAGCTCCAGACATCGCCTTTATGCATAACATCCTCACTATCGATCTCATCAACACGCCAGTAGAATGTTTTCAGTAACGGCAATTCGGCAGGATTGAAACTAGCACTACTAAACCTTCCCATATAAAGAGGTGAATTTACATCAGCATTTTTTACTGCACTTGATGATTCACCAAAATATACATCATGCTCAACTGCGTTTTTACCAGCTGTCCAACTCAACGTAGTAACACAGTCAACATTTTCAGCTTCATTGGCTGGAGTTGGTTTCTTAGCTATGTAAAGGTATTCACCAGGCAGTTCTGCAATCTGGAAATCAGGCAGTTCCTTATTGTAAATCCTGAAGTCCCTCATGTTGCCGTTGAACCATACATAACTGCTCTGACTTGAGCCACAACCAATAGACCAGTATGTAACACCTGCCATGCTCTGAGTCTTACCAGTACTGGTCATCACAAGACTACCGTTTTTGTAGAGTTTCATCAAACCAGTATTAGTGTTTTTGCAAATAATCCAGTGATTCCAGTCATGAACAATACTGTTATAGCTGCCATAATGGGTCATGTATTCTCCTCGCCCCATGTGCCACCAACCACCATCATAACTCGGGTATTCACAGTAAATACTGCCGTATGCTGATGTTCCCGATGTTCCGAGAGCATTGCTCTTATAAAGAAAAGTTCTATTCGTACCATTTGCGGGATCACTTTTAACCCACAAAGCTATAGTAAGCTGATCATTAACATTACTGAACATCTCTGTAGAAGAATTAACATCAACTAATACCTGTGTAGAAACCCAATCAGCAGTAAACGATAGATTTTTATATCTGCCGTCCTGAGACCATTTAATTGAACTGTCTTTCACTGCGTTATATTCATTACCTGAATAATCAAGAACAGTGCTGCCTTCTGTCTGGTCCATTTTCCACCATGCCAAAGGTTCAACTGGTGTAGGAACCGGATCGATAACAAAGCTGGATATTGCACTTGACCAGGTCGTAGAATCAGAACCAACAGCCTCAATACGCCAATAATATGTCCCAGGAGTATTAATATCCAAGGGCTCATTTACATCACCGGCATAAACCGTCCCCTCAACATTAGCAACAAATTCAGGAGATGCAGTAGTAGCGTTTGCAACAGCAGCTGAATCATTGCCAACAAAAATATTATATGAAACTGCCCTTGCTCCGTGCATCCAGTGAAGTTTTTTAATGCTCAGAAGCAAATCAAATTCACCGCTACCCAAACCTGCTGCCGGATAGAGACACTGAGGTGTATCACAA
>CAZRMB010000520.1:0-1755 GCA_964600925.1 uncultured Syntrophomonas sp. | reverse complement strand
ACAGGTGCTCCATCTCCTCGAGGGTTTTTCCCTTGGTTTCCGGAACCATTTTCCACATGAACAATGCGGAAAGTATACCCATCAGACCATAAATCCAGTAGGAGAATCCATGGTTGAACATACCGGTCAACCACACATTGTCATTCAACATGGGGAATGTCAGCGAAACGATCCAGTTGGCGATCCATTGGGCGGCCACGGCAATAGACATGGCGCCGCGAATCGAATTCGGGAATATCTCCGAAAGAAGCACCCAGCAGACCGGTCCCCAACTAAGCGCAAAAGAAGCAGTATAGGTTAGCATAAAAATCAACGCCACCATACTGGAACCTTTGGAAAGTTCAGCCCCTCCCAGGAAAAAGGTCAGGCCCAGGGAAATCATACTGATGGCCATTCCAATGGACCCTATGATCATCAATGGTTTACGCCCGAATTTATCCACTGTCAGGATTGCTACCACGGTAAATGCCAGGTTAACTGCCCCCACAATTATGGTTTGAAGCAACGAGCTGTCGGTAGATGCTCCCATGTTCCGGAAAATATTGCCGGCGTAATACAACACTACATTGATGCCCACAAATTGCTGGAATACGGAAAGCATGATCCCGATAAAAATGACCAGGAAACCATATGATAACCAGGGAGCATGTTGTTCATGGAGTGTGGCTTTGATTTCTTCCAGAATCTTGCCAGCCTGTTCTTCGCCTGCAATTTTCCTCAGTACCTGTTTTGCTTTATCCGCTTTGTTGTTCAGCACCAGGTAACGAGGTGTTTCCGGGATAAAGAACAGCAGAATGATGAAAATTCCTGCCGGTATGGCTCCTGAGAAGAACATCCATCTCCATCCTGTCTCGGTAAGCCACTGGTCGTCACCCTGTTTGGCAATGAAATAATTGACAAAATAGATGACCAGCATTCCGAAGATAATGGCAAACTGGTTAAATGAAACGAGTTTACCACGCGTCTTAGCCGGAGCTATTTCCGCAATATACATCGGGGAGATCATAGAGGCGATCCCAACCCCTATACCTCCGATGATACGATAAATAACAAATGAATAAACATCGAGGACACCGAAGAAATTAAAACTTTCCGGTTTCCAGGCTCCGACCGCGGATACAAAAAAGGCGATAGCCGCAATAAACAACCCGTTTTTCCGTCCAAGAGACCGGGAGATGAAGCCGGCAAGTGATCCGCCGATTACACAGCCAATTAACGCACTTGAAACGACAAATCCCTTGACCGCATCGGCAGTATCTTTCAATTCTCCGGGATCAGTCGGGACCGGCTTACCCACAAACCAAATAATCCAGAGCAAAACGATCAGCAGGATAGCCCCACCGATCATTAACCCTTTCTTTTTACCCATCAGCTTGACAATCTGGCCGGAAATGATCGTAAAGATCAGGACCATAACAACCGATAGCAACAGCTGATACTGAGTGACCACAGAAACAATATCCGAAACATATTGGTAGGTTCCGTTTACTGTTTTGTAAATGTAGAATTCAACCAGTGATTTTTCTGCTCCGTTTACTACGGCTGTGTCATACCCGAAAAGTAGTCCACCCAAAGTTGCCACCAGGGTAAGTAGGATGATATATACCGGATTCCCTTTTTGGTAAGATCCCGGATCGGATTTGGATGATGTGTCAATATAAGCCATTACATACCGGCATTAATGTTATAATCAGATATAGCTGGCAATCAATTGTTCCAGCAATTCCTGTTTGCCGCTGATTTGGGCAGGTTCTC
>CAZRMB010000519.1:0-1755 GCA_964600925.1 uncultured Syntrophomonas sp. | reverse complement strand
CCGGTGGTTGATATTTCTATCAATCAGGGTGATCGGCAGATTACCACTCTGGGCGGAAACCAAATAAGAGCTGGTATTTCCTATAATGCACAATCCACCGAGAACGAGACTCAGTTGCTGGCTTACTACATCAATGGCCAAGGTGAAAGCGTGCCGGTAAAACTGTCCAGGTTTGATGAACAAAACCATCAGATGTTGTTTGGCACGGTTCATCTGAGTCTCTACGCCGTAGGTTATAATGGTGTGACCTTTGCTGATATTCAGAACCATTGGGCCAAGAACAACATAGAGTTCCTGGCGGCCAGAGAGATCATCAAAGGCAAGGCAGCCAATGTCTTTGATCCTGACAACAAAGTGACCAGGGCTGAGTTTGTGACCATGCTGGTCAATTCCATGGATGGGATCAAGACAACCGGTTCTGCCAGTGCTGGTTTCGATGATGTAGCCGGTGGCGCCTGGTATGCGGATAACGTCAACTGGGCAGTGGGCAAAGGTATTGTCAGCGGCTATGGGGACGGGAAGTTTGGACCAAGCGACATGATTACCAGAGAGCAGATGGCTTTGATGGCAGACAAGTTCCTGCAGGCTATGAAGGCAGATCTGGATAATGTCAAAGTCAGTTCCAAATTTACTGATCAGGACAAGATCAACAGCTGGGCGTCTGCATCTGTAACCAAAATGCAGCAGACCGGGATCATTAACGGCAGAACGGACGGAAGCTTTGCTCCGCAGGGCAATTCCACCCGTGCAGAAGCCGCAACCGTGATCAAAGGATATATCGATGCGCTGCTGAGATAAATTAATATAAAAGGCCGGGTACTTCCTGGGGCAAGGAAGCCCGGCCTTTTTCCTTCGATAGAACAATTTTGTGATATGATAGGATTATTGGCAGATTTATAATAATCGCCAAACCGGGAGGCTTGAGATGAAAAAAAGATTTGCGCTCGTTACTATTGCCATGTTGGTATTTATTCTGACCATGGCAGTTACAGCTTTGGCAGAAGATAGTGTCCTCGAGACCTTAACCATAAAAGGGGACGGGGTAAGTCGGGAGCTGACCTTCAGTCTGGATGAACTGAAAGCCCTGCAGGAAGGGAACATACAGGCCACCTATTCTGTGACCAACAATTTTCCCACCAACAGGATCATATACCGGCAGGGAATATTGCTCGATTATTTGCTTAAGCAGACTGGTATGAAAGATAGTGCCATGCAATTGAAATTTATCTCCTCGGACGGATACAGCCGTACCTTTACCCGACAGGAACTTTTGAATGATTTGCGTTATTATTTTTCTGACGGTGCAGCACCGGTAAAAGTGCCGGTCATCATTGCATTGGCTGACAGTACGAAGGGGTTTGCGTTTTTGACTGATATTGAACCGTCTCTTACCATGGGACAAAGAGTATTGGAAGAGCAGACCAACCCCTGGTTTGTTAAATACCTGCAGACCATCGAGGTCAGCACAGCCCAGCCGGACCAGTGGAGTCCGGTTGCTTTCAGCAAAGCGCCCGGGCCCAACGGAGTCACCATTACCTTACAGCACCCTAATTTTGACGCGGTTAAAATTTACT
Organism: uncultured Syntrophomonas sp.; assembly: GCA_964600925.1. GTDB lineage: Bacteria > Bacillota > Syntrophomonadia > Syntrophomonadales > Syntrophomonadaceae > Syntrophomonas_B. Next base: position 181 of record CAZRMB010000519.1, on the reverse strand, counting down.
ATACAACCGACGGCAGCAATCCCACCATCAATAGCAATGTATATAATGTAAGCGCTTCTTATTACCAGCCGCAATTGAATCAGCCCATTGTGGTCAGCAGCGATACAGAAATACGAGCCATAGCCATCGGGGCCGGCAAGACTGACAGTGCTGTGTCTTCCACAGCGGTGGTGTTTAACGG
>CAZRMB010000518.1:0-1755 GCA_964600925.1 uncultured Syntrophomonas sp. | reverse complement strand
CTCATGCTGCGACGTTCTTTTATACAAGTTCTGGTTTCCAAACAAATTCCTCCTCACATAATTTATTGGCTGTTTAGGCTCATTATAGCACAGAGAAAACTCTTCCCTGAACAGTTTTAACAGGTTTCCTGCTACCTATGACAATACGATCTTGCCCTGCGGAAAGAATTTGTGACTTATCACTAAAAGCCAGAAGGAATGTGCCGTAGGATGCTCCTGTATCTGTCCGGCAAAACAGTTCAGCGCCTGTTGGGCTTTGTTCTCCAAATCCGGATCCTTCGTGATCTGGCTCAGATGCAGGAAGTTGAGCGCGGCCACTGCGTTGGCGGAAGGAATAGCTCCATCATAGCCTTCCTTGGGGCGAGTCAGGAGGTTTTCGGCGTCATGGCCATAAAAAAACAATCCCCCGTCTTCCAGGTCCCAGAAATAATCCAGCAGATCCTGATTAAATTTCCTAGCCATATCCAGGTGCCTCTCATCTTTGCCGATTTCATACAACTCCAGCAATCCCCAGATCAAAAAGGCATAATCGGCAGCATAAGCTAAATATTCAGCATGTCCGTCACGATAACGGGCTAATAACCTTCCATCATCACGGCGAAGATTCTTGTTAATGAAATCCAACGCATGGCAGGCTGCCTGCAAATAAATATCGTCTTTTAAAATACGCGCTCCCATTGCCATCGCCGCAATCATCAAACCATTCCAGGCCGTCAGGACTTTATCATCTTTCATAGGACGAGGTCTTTTTTCACGAAAAGCCAGCAGTTTTTGCCGCTCTGTTTCCAAGGCCAAACGAGTCTCAAAATAATCTGCGGTATGAATCAAATTGGGAATATTCCTGTTCTCGAAATTTCCTTTGGCTGTTATATCGTAATTTTCAGCCCATTGCTCAGCTTTTTCGTTCAGAACTTCTGCAATTTCTTCTTTTCTCCATAGATAAAACCTGCCTTCTTCCCCTTCAGAATCAGCATCTTCCGCGGAAAAGAATTCGCCCTCCACTCCGGTCATATCTCGCAGGACATAGGTAAATATGTCCCGGCATACCGCGGCATAGAAATCGTTGCCGGTAAATCGGTAACATTCCAGATAAGCCATAGCCAGCAAAGCATTGTCATAAAGCATCTTTTCAAAATGCGGCACCAGCCAGTAGCGATCGGTTGAATAGCGGGCAAAGCCAAAACCGACATGGTCATATATACCGCCGCGGAACATGCATTGCAGGGTCTTTTCGACCATCTGCAGGGCACTGTCCTCTTTCATGGTTTCATAATATCTCAGCAAAAACAGCAGGTTGTGCGGGGTAGGAAACTTGGGAGGAGAACCGAAACCTCCCCATTGACTGTCAAAACTCCCGGCAAACTGCTGGCAAGCAGTCCTCAACAGGGATAGATCAATGGTTTGTTCCTTCCCTTTCTCTGGTTTTGTATCGATCAATTGGCTGATCTGCTGCCCGGATTGCTGCAGGGCGTTCTTGTCCTCCGCCCAGAGCTGCGCGATCCGGGACAACATTTCCTTTAACCCGAGCATCCCTCCGCGATTGCTTTTGGGAAGATAAGTGGCGGCATAAAAAGGTTGTTTGTCAGCATCCATGATGATGGTCAAAGGCCATCCGCCACGTCCGGTCAGAGCCTGACACACCGTCATATAAATATGATCAATATCCGGGCGTTCCTCCCGGTCAACTTTAACAGCAATAAAGTGCTCATTCAATAAATCGGCAACTTCCTGATCCTCAAAAGATTCGTGAGCCAT
>CAZRMB010000517.1:0-1757 GCA_964600925.1 uncultured Syntrophomonas sp. | reverse complement strand
AATCACATCAATCAACCGCAGATAACCCCTTCTGCGTCGAAAATTGCAAATGATGCAGTTGCGGACAAAATATTAAAGGATACGTTCACGTTTCAGTTGGTCGAAGGAACAGTTCCACGTTTGCCGAACGGCCGGCTTGATTGGGCTTACCTGGGCCCCCAAAACAATAAAGATTGGGGCTGTTTTTTGAATCGTCATTATCACCTTATGGGGCTTCTCAAGGCATATCAGAAAACTTCAAATCCGGCGTATGTGAAGTATATAGACCAGAATGTTCAGGACTGGATAATTTCAAATCCGTATCCTGGCGAAAAAAACAATACTGTACAATGGCGCGGATTGGAGGCAGGTATAAGAGTCAAAAATTGGGCGGATATTTTTTACAGTCTTCAGCATAACAAAGAATTTACTCCTGCTGCTCGTATTCTGATGTTGACCAGTATTCCTGACCATGCCGACTATCTTGTGCGGTTTCATGCTACAGAAGACAATCATAAGTCTTCGGAAATGAGAGGTTTGGCGACGATAGCTGTTTGTTGGCCGGAATTTAAAAATTCGCAACAATGGTATGATTATTCGATGAAACAAAATGTATCGACGACTTATGAATTGGTTTACCCTGATGGTGCACAAAAAGAACTTACTAGTCTCTATCATCTGGTAACAGCCAATGAACTCCAGGGGTTAGTGAATTTGTTGCGGCAAGCAGGTAAAAAGCCGCCTGTTGAGTTCATGAATTGCCTGGAAAAAATGTACAACTATCTGGCATATACAATTAGACCAGACGGATACAGTTTGCTCAATAATGATTCCGACCGCTTATGTAACAGGGATAAACTTCTGAAAGCTGCGGCAGAATTTAATAGGCCGGATTGGACTTATATTGTTACCAATGGCCATCAAGGTACGAAGCCACAAGGGTTACCTTCTGTGTTCTTTAATTGGGCCGGACAGCTTGTTATGCGTAATGGATGGAATTCTGACGCACAATGGGCTTTTTTCGATGTTGGGCCGGCAGGTTTAAACCATAATCATGCCGATAAACTTCATATATCTGTCGCCGCATATGGCAGGGATCTTTTGGTAGATAGCGGACGCTATATATATGTTCTTGGAAGTTGGTGGGAATATTTTGTGGGTTCGCCTTCGCATAATGTCATATTGATTGACGGTGGAGGTCAAAATTGGGGTATTAAAGTAGTTGACAAACCGACGTCTGATGCTGATTGGAAAATTACGCCGACATTTGACTATGCCAGAGGCACATTCGAAAGCGGTTTTCAAGGTATTTCGGATAAAATTACTCATACGCGTGCCGTTATGTATGTTCGCGGAAAATACTGGATTGTCGTTGATAGGATTGAAACCGCTAAGCCGCATGATATTCAGGTATTATGGCATTACAATCCTGACTGCAAGGTAAAGATAGAAAGTGACTCGGTGGCTTCCGTCGATGCAAACAAAGGTAATCTCAGAATCGTTCCGGTTTCTGCTTTTCCGTGGCAGTTGAAGATTGTCAAAGGCCAGACATCTCCTGAAATTCAGGGATGGTGGAGCAGGGAATATAATCAGAAGGAACCTAATCCAACGGCGATTTATTCGGCTCGGATAGACAAGCCTGCTACTTTTGCATGGGTATTGGTACCTGCACTTGGTAAGGTGCCTGCGGTAAAGGCAGAAATTGTTGAGACGGATTCAAAAGGTGTCCGTGTTCGCTTTTGTCTGGATGGCGGCCAGCCTGTAGAAGTCTTTGTCCC
>CAZRMB010000516.1:0-1761 GCA_964600925.1 uncultured Syntrophomonas sp. | reverse complement strand
ATACTCAACAGTTGGCTGCCAGGATGCCAAAGGTTCTCGTTACCACTTTCCATAAAGTGCTCCGCCCAATGGCCGCCAATTTTGAATTGGCTATGAATCATCTTCTCAAAGAAATCAAATTTGAAGATACGATTCAATTAGCAGTTATTGATGCCATGTTTGGAATTGGTATTATTAAAAATGGGATAGAGAAAAGATCAAACGTTGAAATTGCCGGTTACCTTCACGATGTCGGCCAACCTTTTGCAGATGTAATATCGCTTGATAACTGGGTACACGATACTTCGGCAGCTTCACTTGAACAATGTCAATTCATGGGTGACAAATACCGACTGCCCCTTGAATTGGTTAAAAATTCACCAGCCTTTAAAAATACCAAAGAGTTGCAAGCTTCTCATATATCTTCTTATGACGAAAATGGTGAAACAAAAACTGAAAGTTTATCACATGAACAAAGCTCTGATCAGGATGAATACAGAGAGCATATTGAATTATGGGATCTATGGCTGCCGCAAGAAGGATTGTTTATAACGATACCTGCCGAGGGCGATGGTAAAGCCCTTAGAGTTATTGAATGGAACGGTGCAGAAACCGGCCCTTATGACCTTTTAACCTTTAATCCTGTACCTGGTAATATTATGCCGCTTGCGCCATCGTCTTTATGGTTGGATTTGCATGACCTTGCCAACAGACTGTTCCGTAAACTCGGCAGGCAGGCAGAACGACAGAAAACTAATCTTGGTATCCAGAGCGGCGCAGAAGCTGATGGTGAGAGAATTGTTAATGCCAATGACGGCGAAGCGATAAGGATGGATAACCCTGATAAGGCCAGAGAATATAAATTCGGCGGGATAGATCAATCTTCACTTGCGTTTCTTTTGCAGGTTAAAGATTTATTTGTTTACCTGGGCGGTAATCTTGACTCGCTTGGAGGCTTGTCACCAATGGCCGATACCCTTGGTCAAGACCAGATGCTTGCCCAAAATGCTTCCAAACGTGTTGCTCATATGCAAAGCAAGGTTGTTGATTTTACTAATAGGGTAATCAATTCACTTGGTTTTTATCTTTGGACAGACCCACTTATAAATTTGCCTCTTACTAAAAGCGTTCCAGGCATGGAAAACATAAGTGTATCTTTTACTTTAGATGCCCAAACAAAGGAAGGTGACTTTATTGATTATAATATCAGTATTGATCCCTATTCAATGCAGCATCAGAGTCCGCAGATGAAGTTGCAGACAATTACACAGGTATTTTCACAGTTTATCATACCATTTGCCCCAATGATGGCAGAACAAGGTATTGGTGTAAACTTTGAGGCGTTAATGAAGATCATTGGTAAATACGCCAATGTTAATGAATTAAATGATATTTTAGAGTTCACTCAATCTCAAGGCCAATTCGATAGGCCTATGGTAGGACGGCTTGCGAATAAGCAGGCTGTCACGAGACATATATCAGAGAGGGTAAACCGTCCTGGTGCAACCAGAAGCGGTAAAGATTCAGCTCTTATGCAGACTCTTTTAGGCGGCAGACCTCAAGGATCAGAAATGGCAGCTATAGGGAGGCCGGTATCATGAATAAAATAACAACGGTGTGGGTTGGAATAATATTGACAATAAGCGGAATCGTTTTTGCTTCTGGAAAATTAGCTTCGAGTATTCAGGCTAATGCAATTGCCATTCAGGCTAATACAGTTGCTATCCAGGAGAACCGGCAAAAAATAACTCAGATAAGAGTGGATAACGCTGCAATAGCAGC
>CAZRMB010000515.1:0-1765 GCA_964600925.1 uncultured Syntrophomonas sp. | reverse complement strand
TTTCGATTGCCTGTTTCGCCCATTGTGAATTTTTTAAAACGGCACGCCCGACACCTATGAGGTCGGCCTTTCCTTCTTCCAACAATTGTTCAGCCGCCTGGGGTTCGGTTATGCCGCCGGTAAGAATAACCGGGATGGACACAACCTGCTTGATCGCTTCGGTAAGCGGCGCGAAATATCCTTGCACGCTTGATTCCGGCGAGTTGTATCCCATAAAGCTTCCAGAAATATCGAGAACATTGATACCTGCCTTTTCAAACTCTCTGGCCGCTATTTGGCTATCTTCAATAGTGATTCCGCCGGCCTTGTAATCGCAAGCTCCTAACCGTAAGAATACTGGGAAATCGTTGCCTACAGCAGCTCGGACTGCTTCTATAACCTGCAGGTGGAGGCGAATGCGATGATGGATCGTTCCGCCATACTCATCGTTGCGCTGGTTGGTCAAGGCTGAGAAGAACTGGTTAAGAAGGTAGCCGTGAGCGGAATGGATCTCCACTCCGTCAAAACCTGCTGCCTTTACACGACGGGCAGCGTTTTGAAAGGCCTGGACAATACCGTCAATTTCCTGTTTGCTCAGCTCCTTGGGGGTATTCCCATTCCTGGGATTGGGAACGGCTGAGGGAGCAACTGGAATCTTCCCAGTGATTTCCTGAGTGGTAGCGCTTCCGGCGTGATTGATTTGCATTATCGTCTTTGAACCATTGTGGTGAATAACCTCAGCTAAGCTACGTAAACCTTCCACCGCACGATCATCCGCAACAGAAAGTTGTTGATTGCTAGCTTTTCCTTCTGGGCTAATAAAACTGTGTTCAATAATAATAAGCGAAAAGTAACCGCCATCGGACTTCTCTTGATAATAATCAAGCAATGCCTGGCTAATACTTCCGTCAGCTTCCGATCTGGCAGTTGCCATCGGGGGCATAATAAGTCGATTGTGCAGGGTCAATGATCCAGTTTGCAATGGTTTTAGTAAATGAGCCATGAGAAAACCTCCCTGTTTTTTAAATTTCATTCCAATTGAACAGGCCTGTCCTATTTGTCCAGTTGTTGGCTATACCACCGGGAAAATCAGTCTCGCTAAAAATATCACCAGAACTAAACTTAAAGCACCTATGAGTGTAGATACCATTACAGCTTGAGAAGCAAAATCCGGGTAATTGTCACATTCCATGGCAATCAGAGCCGTATTCACAGCAGTAGGGAGTGCTGCCGTTATCATAACCACCTGAGCGATAATTCCCTGGAGATGTAATAAATAAATGACCGGCAGAGCCATTAATGGGCTGGCCAGCAGTCTAATAAATGCCGAAATATAAGCATCCTGATTTTTAAACTCAAATGTTGTTTTGGATAGCTGAACCCCTAAGGTAATAAGGGCAATGGGCACGAGTGCATTTTTCGCATATTCCATCGCCGGCCATATAGGAGTTGAAGTTATATCATATGGAATTGTTTTAAAAACAAAAGCCAAAACCACAAAATAGATCGGAGGCATTTTCAATACTTTTAAGACTGACTCCTTCCAATTTGTATTGGCTTTGCCTGCATAATAAAAGCCAAGGGTATTCATGGCAGTATCTTGCACGACCAACACCATTACTTGTGCTGTTAGAGCGAGATCCAGAAATGGAGTGATTCCGTTTAAGATAAATGGCGGGCTGCTAAAGACCAGAGTAATCAGCGGAACCCCTATATTTCCTGTATTAGCGAATATAACTGAATTAGCAAAGGCATTTTTATATCCTTCATCATATCCGCGGATTTT
>CAZRMB010000514.1:0-1768 GCA_964600925.1 uncultured Syntrophomonas sp. | reverse complement strand
ACTGCTGGGGGCATCAGGTCCCTGGGCTGATGCGGAAGCCATTAGTCTGGCGGTCAAATTGCTGCGGGAATTGGGCCTGAATGACTTTAAAATCAGCATCAATCAAATCGGCATTTTTAATGGCCTGCTGGCTGATGCCCCGATCAGCAGTAATGACAAAGATGAGATTCGCCGGCTGGTGGAGAAAAAGGATCTGGTTGAACTGGAGCGCCGTCTGGATAAACTGACCATGCCGGATTCATGGAAGGAAACTATTGCCCGTCTGCCGGTTCTGCACGGCGGGCTGGAAGTACTGAACAAAATCCCTTATCTGGAACAGCATTCAATCACTGAACAGGCGGTCAAAGATTTGCTGCATGTCTATGAAGCCCTGGAGGATTACGGCGTGGCAGAACATATTGTGATTGATATGGGGGTCCTGCGTGAACTGGATCTGGATTATTATACCGGCGTAATTTTTGAAGGTTATTCTCCTGAGCTTGGCTATGGTTTGTTGGGCGGAGGCCGCTATGATAATTTGATGGGTCAGTTCGGGTTACCCTGTCCGGCTACCGGATTTGCCCTGGGGATGGATCGCCTGGCGCTCGTACTGGCCAGGCAGGAAGAGGAACCCAGTCGTTACTTGTTGGGAGGCCGCAATCTGCGTGCCATGGTGGTCAAGGCAGAGCAATTGAGGAGCGAAGGAAAAACGGTGGAAATGGATGTAGAAGGCAACAGTCTGGAGACTTTGCAAGATAAATTACGTGACCGCCGTGACCTTTGCCTGATTTATCTGGATGAGCAGTGATTGGGGGGATGCAACGTGGATAATATTTTAACCATTGCCCTGTCCAAAGGGACGCTTTTAAAACCGACCATTGAACTGTTGCAGCAGGCAGGACTTCCCTGTGAGGGAATTACTGAGGACAGCCGCAACATGATTTTTACGTTTTCCGGTGATCCACAGATCAAATATATTATTTGCCGTCCCACAGATGTTCCCGCCTATGTGGAACACGGGGCAGCCGATCTGGGGATCGTAGGCAAAGATGTCATTGTTGAGCAGGGCAAAGACCTTTTCGAGATGGCTGATCTGGGGTTTGGCTACTGCCGTTTTGTGGTAGCGGTGCCAGCCCATATGAAAGAAATTACATTGCAGGATTTGAACTATAAAAGAGTAGCCACCAAATTTCCGTCGGTTGCGGAAAGATTCTTCCGGGACAACGGTCTGCAGGTGGAGATCATAACGCTGCACGGCAATATCGAATTGGCCCCGCTAATGGGTCTTTCGGACATGATTGTGGATATCGTGTCCTCCGGGCGGACCTTGAGGGAAAACAATCTGGTGGAACTGGTCAGTATTATGGATTCAACCACCCGGCTGGTAGCCAACCGGGTCAGTTACCGGACCAAGTACCAGGAGGTTCAGCCCTTGATAGAAAAGATGCAGACGATCGTGAAAGGAGGAAAAATTCAATGAAAATCAGGCGCTTAAAAAGCAAAGAAGAAGTACTTGCTTATCTGGGAAGCCACAAGGAGGACATGCAGCAATATGAGCAGCGTGTCATGGAAATCGCCCAGGCAGTCAAAGCCAGAGGTGATGAAGCGATTTTCGAATTCAACCGCCGCTTTGACGGTGCAGAAATAAACAGGGACAATTTTCTGGTCAGTGAAGAAGAAATAGATGAAGCCTACGAATTGGTCGATGATGATTATATCTTCTCTTTACGCAAAGCCATTGATAATATTGATTTCTTTCACGGCAAGCAGCTGAGAAACTCCTGGATGG
>CAZRMB010000513.1:0-1780 GCA_964600925.1 uncultured Syntrophomonas sp. | reverse complement strand
CTGGTTTTGGCACAGGGCAACAAAGGCTGGGTGCCGGAGGATATCGCGCAGATCCAGAAGCCTTATACAGAAGAAACCATATTGTCGGTTATAGAGGTTATTCTGGTTTATCAGAACCGTTTGGCATCATCCCGGCAGGAAGTTTCCGCCTTGAAAGAGAGCCTGCAAAGCCGAAAAAATATCGAACAGGCCAAGGGCATGCTGATGAAGCAGTTGGATATTGATGAAGCTGAAGCCTATCGCACCATGCAAAAAGAAAGCATGAATCGCAGTATTTCCATGAAGGATCTTGCCCGGGCCATCATCATCGCTTACAAAGATAATTAATCATAAAGGAGAGATTTTAATGAGTGATAAAAGAAAAGCGGATTTATTAAAAAAAATCAAGGACAATGATGTGAGATTTCTGAGATTGCAGTTTACCGATATTGCCGGAGTTATGAAAAATCTGGCCGTGCCGATCAGTCAGGTGGAAAAAGTCCTGGACGGCGAGATCATGTTTGACGGTTCCTCCATCAATGGTTTTGCTGATATTTCCGAATCAGATATGTACCTGGTGCCGGATCTGGATACTTTTGTTATATTCCCCTGGCGTTCTGCCAACGGCAAAGTTGCCCGATTGATCTGTGATATTTATCTGCCTGACGGCACGCCTTTCCCCGGTTGCCCCCGCACGAATCTGAAGCGGGTGCTGAAAGAAGCCAATGATCTGGGTTATGCCATGCATGTAGGCCCGGAAGCCGAATTCTTCTTATTCCTATCAGATGAAAAAGGCCATGCCACGACCCAGGTCCAGGATGAGGCCGGTTATTTTGATCTGGCTCCGATCGATCTGGGAGAAAATGCCCGCCGTGATATGGATACTACGCTGGAAGAAATGGGATTCGAGATCGAAGCATCCCATCATGAAGTCGCGCCCGGACAGCACGAGATCGATTTTAAATACGGAGATGCTTTGCACGTGGCCGATGCCATCATGACTTTCAAACTGGTAGTACGTTCGATCGCGCAGCGCCACGGTCTGCATGCTTCCTTCATGCCCAAGCCGATTTTCGGGATCAACGGCTCGGGGATGCATACTCATCAGTCCCTTTTCAAGGACGGACAGAATTGCTTTTATGATCCCAATGGCCCGGACCAGCTGAGCGAAACGGCTAGACACTACATGGGCGGCATATTAAAACATGCGCGTTCTTTTGCGGCCATAACCAATCCAACTGTGAATTCTTACAAAAGACTGGTCCCCGGCTATGAAGCGCCGGTCAATATTGCCTGGTCAGGCGCCAACCGCAGTTGCCTGGTGAGAGTTCCGGCCAAAAGAGGGGCAAGTACCCGTATCGAAGTGAGAAACCCGGATCCCACCTGCAATCCCTATCTGGCTCTGGCGGCAATGCTTTCCGCCGGTATGGACGGGATTAAAAACAAAATTGAGCCGCCCGCGGCAGTCGACCGCAACATCTACAAAATGGAGGACGAGGAGCGTGCTGCTCTGGGGATCGGCAGTCTGCCCGGCAACCTGCTGGAAGCGCTGATTGAACTCGAGAAGAGTGAACTGATCAAAGGTGCTTTGGGAAACCATATTTATGAAAAGTTCCGTCAAGGCAAACTGGAAGAATGGAACGAATACAACATTCAGGTAACTCCATGGGAAGTGAGCAGTTACCTGACCAAGTTCTAATGAAATGTATACATTATATCTGCTCTGCAAGCCTTGAAAGCTTGCAGGGAACCGTTTAAAATAACCGTGATGGATGCAATGGGGTGTCCTTCTCCGGGTAAA
>CAZRMB010000512.1:0-1785 GCA_964600925.1 uncultured Syntrophomonas sp. | reverse complement strand
TGAAACATGCCGGTCTGGTTAATGAACGCAAGGAAGGCCAACGCAGCATTTGCAGTTTGAACCGGGAGTTATTATTTCATACCATGGAAAAATTCCGACTGTACATCGATCAGCCGTTGGAAGGCATGGCAGAGTTTGCTGATGAATGCAGACGAATGCCGGAAGTGGTCGGGGAATACTGCACAAAAAAGGATTGTTGAAAAGAATAAATATAAATTTTTAAGGAGGTTAATAAAATGAAGATTGAAGTATTAGGTTCGGGTTGTGCACGGTGCAATCAATTGGAGAAAGATGTGATCAACGCTTTGGCAGAACTGGATATAGCAGCTGATGTAGCCAAGGTAAAGGACATATCAAAAATTATGGCTTACAAGGTCATGTCCACCCCAGCGTTAGTGATCGACGGACAGGTTAAAATGGCGGGGCGGGTGCCAAGCAAGAAGGAACTGCACGGTTATTTGCAGGAGGCCCAGAAATAATAGGGAAAATGACATCAATATAAATACTTTTTTAATGAGTTTTTTGAATCGATTGATTCCAAATTCCGGTTTGATTCAGGTTCATCAACTTTGAGATGCCATACGTTTTAGAGAAACGTATGGCATTTTTGCTTATAGGGTCATAACCAAATCAAATAAACGATAACTGCAATTACCTCTATAATTTAATTGAAAACATAAGCAACTAGTCATTGTCAATTTTGTGACAGGAGGTGGCTGAACTTATATTTTCGGGTTAATCATTCGATTTAATTAAAATAAGGGGGAGAGAATTTAATGAAGAAAATGAAATGGTTGCCGCTATTATTGGTTATGGCGCTGCTGGCTAGTCTGGTAGTTGGCTGCAGCAGTGGAAAGCAAGCCGAGACACAACCGACCAATCCACCGGTTAAACAAGAGGTCAAGACGGTTACGATTGAACAAGTTGCCGACAAGTATTTTGCCGAAATGCCAGATCATATTTACAAGATCCCTGAAGCTGATCTTAAAGCCAGAGTGGATGCCAATGACAGCACCATGTTGGTGATCGATCTTCGTAAAGCAGAAGATTATGCTAAAGGTCATATCAAAGGTGCGGTGAATATACCTTTTGGTAAAGTGCATGAATACCTTGATAAGTTGCCGGCTGACAAAGAGTTAATTGTTGCTTGTTATACCGGCCAGACTGCAGGCCAAACCGTTGCCATCATGAACATGTATGGTTACAATGCCCGTTCCCTGAATCTAGGCGTTGATGCCGGATGGGTGAAAAAGAACAACTTCCCGCTGGATACAACGGTCAATGAATTGCCGGCCAATGTAACACCAGCCAAACCGGATGCCAATATTGCCAAGATTTTGAAAGACTACTATGTGAATATGCCGGAAAACGTCCACAAAATCAATTCCGCTGATTTGCAGAAGCTGATCGAAAATGGCGACGACATTCAGATCGTAGACCTTCGCAAACCGGAAGACTTTGCCAAAGGTCATGTGAAAAATGCCATTAATATTCCGTTTGGCGAGGTAAATAAAAACTTCGGCAAATTTGCTACCAACAAACCCGTTTTTATATACTGCTACACCGGCCAGACTGCAGGCCAAACCGTTGCTGTTCTTAATATATTAGGCATTGATGCGCGCTCCGTTCATGCCGGCTTTGATCTGGGCTGGACAGCCGAGGGTTTCCCGGTTGAGAAATAATATCCGCTGATTAGATAAATCCTGTTTTGAGCAAGATAATAGCATGGAATTGGAGGGAAAGTAACATTTCCCTCCAATTCTTTACTGGGCAGTTTTTGCATTA
>CAZRMB010000511.1:0-1785 GCA_964600925.1 uncultured Syntrophomonas sp. | reverse complement strand
TGGAACGGACAGCCCTTTTGTGCAAAGCTGACCTGTTAAGCAACATGGTCTATGAATTTCCTGAACTGCAGGGGATCATGGGTCGTTATTACGCCCTGAAAAGCAAGGAAGACGAAGAAGTTGCGGAAGCCATTCTTGAACACTATATGCCTCGCTTTGCCGGTGACAAATTGCCCGCTAGCCCGACCGGAACAGTATTGGCGCTGACGGAAAAAATCGATAATCTGACTGCCTGTTTTGCCATCGGCATCAGGCCTACCGGCTCACAGGATCCCTATGCCCTGCGGCGTCAGGCGCTGGGGGTGGTAAATATTCTCACCGAAATGAATATCAAGACCGACTTGAGCCGTATCATTGCAGGGGCCTACAACGGTTTGGCCAATGTCAAAACCGAAGGTGACGTGCAGCAGATCACTGACGAACTGATGGATTTCATCAGACAGAGGCAGCGCGGCATCCTGCTCGACAAAGGATTTGCCTTTGATGTGATCGACGCGGTGATGAACCTGGCACTTACCGATATTAATGATATTTTGGATCGGGTCAGGGCGATACAGGAATTTAAAGGTTCAAACCGCTTTGAAGATTTTATGGTAGTATTCAATCGTTCGCATAATCTGTCCAAAAAATGGGAAAGCACTGCAGTCAAACCGGAAAACCTTGAGGATGAAAGCGAGAAAGTTCTTTATCAGCAAATGCTGCAAGTGCAACAGGCAACGGAAAAGAGTTTAACCGCCAAAGATTATCGGCAAACACTGCATATCCTGGCCGACTTGCGCCCTGATCTGGATCGGTTTTTTACTGCGGTTATGGTGATGGTAGAGGATGAAAACCTCAAAGCAGCGCGGCTGGGTATTTTGAAAACCATCGCCGGATTGTGCAGTCAGGTGGCTGATTTTATAAAAATTATCTAAAATATCATTAAAAATAAAAATAGGTATTGGCAAACAGGATTTTATTAGCGAAAATAGTATATATGATTTGTAGAATTATACCCAAAAAGTATAGCGTAATTGGGTGGTGAACAAAATCGATTTAAATGAACGGCAAATTAAAATCCTGGAAATCGTAAAACAAAACGGGCCCATAACCGGCGAGAACATAGCCGAATCCCTGGAATTGACCCGGGCTGCGTTGCGTTCCGATCTGGCAGTATTGACCATGTCCGGTTATCTGGAGGCCAAGCCCCGGGTAGGCTATACCTATAAAGCAGATGGAGTAGACAATAAAATAAGAAAAGTATTGAATCAATACCGGGTCAGGGACGTCATGTCAATGGCTGTGGTCGTCAAGGAAAACTGCAGCATTTATGATGCCATCGTGACGCTTTTTGTTGAGGATACCGGCAGCATATTCGTTTTGGATGCGGAAAACTATCTGGCCGGGGTCGTATCGCGCAAAGATCTGCTGAAAACGACCCTGGGGCAGGCTGATATTCACAAAATGCCGGTCAGCGTCATCATGACCCGAATGCCCAATATTATTACCACTACTGGCGATGATACGGCCGTGGAAGCGGTTAAGAGAATCGTTGAACATGAAGTGGACAGCCTGCCGGTGGTAAAATGTTATCTCGGACCGCATAACGAAGAGAAATGCGAGGTCATAGGACGGATCACAAAAACCAATATAGCCAGAATATTTTTGGATCTGGCATGTAAATAACGAGGGGGTTTATCATTTTGACAGAACATCTGCCCGGTGTGTTTATTGTCTCGGATTCGATCGGAGAAACTGCTGAAATGGTGGTAAGAGCAGCTGCCAGTCAGTTTAATTCCGGCAATA
>CAZRMB010000510.1:0-1786 GCA_964600925.1 uncultured Syntrophomonas sp. | reverse complement strand
CTTACGGTAAGATAAGTGTGGAGACCTCTTCCCCGCTCAATTCCAATAACCCCCATTATGTCGTTTTGGAGGTTGAGGATGTCGGTCATGAAGATAAGTATACAGGACAGGCTGGAGTGGGAATCAGGAACACCGGATTTGACGGGATGGTCGTCAGAAATGGAGATAAATACAACCTCTCTTTATTCGGGCGGCAGTTATCGGAAGATCCTGTCTCCATAACAGCCAGTATTCAGACTCCCAACGGGAAAGTACTTGCTGAAACCACATTCTCCGTTTCATCAAAAGAGTGGAAAAAATACTCTGAAACCCTTTTCCCTACAGAAAGTAACGACAGTGCCAGATTGGTCGTTACGGCTACAAATAGTGGTAGGATTGCATTGGACATGATTTCACTTTTCCCGGATAAGACATTTAAAAACCGTCCTAATGGGTTGCGAGCTGATCTTGCCCTTTTGATTGCAGATGTTAAGCCGAAATTTGTACGCTTCCCCGGCGGGTGCCTGGTACATGGCGATGGACTTGGGAACATGTACAGATGGAAAAATACAGTCGGACCAATTGAAGAGCGAAGAGAACAAAAAAATATCTGGGGTTATCATCAGACAGCCGGGCTGGGTTTTTATGAATATTTCCAGTTTTGTGAAGACATTGGTGCCAAACCTTTGCCTGTATTGCCGGCTGCAGTCAGCTGCCAGAATTCCGGTGGAACGTGGCGCATAGGCGGAACAGGGCAAAGATCGTTACCCACTGAAGAAATGCCTGAATACATTCAGGACGTCCTTGATCTTATCGACTGGGCCAATGGACCCGCTAATTCAAAATGGGGCGCGGTCAGGGCAGCAGCAGGACACCCCGAGCCGTTTAATCTTGAATATATAGGAATCGGCAATGAGGACAAGATCACACCTGGCTTTGAAGAACGTTTCAGGATGATTTTTGAAGCGGTCAGATCACAACATCCGGAAATAACAGTGATTGGAACTGTCGGCCCTTTCCACAGCGGTGATGACTTCGACAAAGGATGGAAACTTGCCGGTGATCTGAAGCTGGCAGTAGTTGATGAACATTATTATTGCCAGCCTGATTGGTTTATAACCAATAATCACCGTTACGACACATATAAACGAAATTCAACCAGAGTATACCTTGGAGAATATGCGTCATGGGGAAATAAAATGCACAATGCCATCGCTGAAGCAGCATTTATGACCTCGCTTGAACGAAATGCCGACGTGGTATCAATGGCATCCTATGCCCCCCTTCTGGCAAAATCAGGGTTCACCCAATGGAAAACAGACATGATTTTTTTTGATAATGTCAGAGTCTGCCCTACAATAAATTATTATGTCCAGAAGCTCTTTTCTACAAACCAGGGCGACTATTATTTTGACAGGGTAATATCCGGAAGTACAAAAGATACCACTATGGCTTCTTCATGCGTCATGGACAGCAAGACGGGTGATGTTATTCTTAAAATGGTTAATGCAGGGGCTGATGCCGGGATCTTTAAAGTAAGTCTCGCAGGATTTAAAAACTTCCTCCCTGATGCTGAAAAGACAATAATTGAAGGCAAAGCCGATGCAGAAGACAATTTTTCCAATCCGCAAAATGTGGTTCCTGTCTCATCATCATTTAACGTGGATGCAAAATTTGAATATGTTGCCCCGGCTATGTCGATGACGGTAATACGTATAAAAACAAAAAACAGAGTGAAATAATCAAATATATAAAGCGATATGATGATCATGAAAAAGATACTCTATGTTCTTCTTTTAATAATAAT
>CAZRMB010000509.1:0-1801 GCA_964600925.1 uncultured Syntrophomonas sp. | reverse complement strand
ATTCGGGCAGGACATGACAGACAATAAAACGCTGGTAGCCTTCATTTTCTGGGCGATCGCCGTCTGGAGACTGAAGAAAAACCCGGAGAACCGCACCTGGCCAATCGTTGCCATGGTGGTACTCATTGTCGTTTTCCTCATCCCTCACAGCATGTTCGGCTCCTCACTTGATTACAGCAGCGGACAGATTGAAACGGGAAGATGAAACTGAGTCCTGAGTCTTGAGTCTTAAGTCTTGAGTTAATTTTTGATTTTTGATTTATCGAATTTGGAATTTGTCTGGAATTTGGAATTTTAAACTATGAACCTGGCTATAATCATCGTAACTGTCCTCATCTCCCTCTGGGCGTTTTATAACCGTGAACTATTCGACAGGTTCAAATTCAACGCCTATGCGATCAAGCACTACGGGCAGGGATGGCGGTTTTTATCCTATGGCTTGATCCATGCCGATTTTATCCATCTTTTCATCAACATGTTTGTCCTCTATTCATTTGGGAAGGTGGTCACTGAGTCATACCTGTATTATTTTGATTCGAAAGGGTATTTGTTTTATCTGCTTCTATACATAGGTGGAATTGTTTTTTCCGTTCTTTTTGATTTCGGAAAATACAAGAATGACCAGTATTATAATGCCGTTGGTGCATCCGGTGCTGTTTCAGCTGTGCTATTCGCCAGCATCCTCATTTATCCGACCGGAAAGCTCTACCTCTTCCCTATTCCTTTCCCGCTTCCATCGGTCGTTTTCGGTGTGATTTACCTGGTTTATTCAGCCATCATGGCCAGAAGATCGCATGATAATATCGGCCACAACGCGCATTTCTGGGGTGCAGTCTTCGGGATTGTATTTACAGTGGCCATCAAGCCTTCACTGGCCCTCAGTTTCCTCGATCAGCTGAAAAGCTTATTTTAACGGTTTGATATTGACATCGATGGCACCTACGCCAAATTTGGCCAGGGAAGCCAGGTGACTTTCTGCGTGTTCGTACTCCTGCACTTTTTTCATGATCGCACCTTTCAGTGTACCATTTCCCACTCCATGGATGAATGTTACTTTACGGAAATTCCTTTCCACGGCACTTTCAATGCATTTTTTAAAATAATCAAGCTGGATTTTCAGGATTTCGTTAGGGGTAAGATGTTTGAAATCAGCCAGCAGTTCACCGATATGCAGATCGACAACAGCTTCGCGCGGGCCTGTCTGGTGCTTTTCGATAAGCGATGAAGGTTTGATTTCAAGGGCCTTCTGACGGATCAGGGCTTCTTCATCCATCTTCGATTCTTCCATGCTGACCACAGAACTCAACGCAGCAACCTGTGCCAGCGAAACCAGCAGGAGCCTCTCTTCCATAAATTGGGACGCATTGTAATTATGCTCGTCATTGAAACGGCGCGGTGAAATATCAAATTCGGTGCTCACAGGCATGTAAATCTTCTCCGGCGATTCATGGAAAAAGAGTAACTGAACAATGCCTTTGGTCCACTTCAACAGTTCATCGCGATCGAGGGTTTCTATATGAATTTTATGTCCACTGAATAATACATCGTAATCTTTTCCCAGCAATCTCTTTTCACCTTCCAGAAAGAAAGCATAGAGAACATCAGATGTTGTATAATTGAAGAGGTAGATCTCGACCATGCCGGTGACCAGCCACTTTTGATCGTGCGGAACGAAGGCCAGGTAGACACCCGGTGTGTTTTTTGCACGGAAAGAATAATTGCCCAGCTCAGTTTGCCGCTCAGGTTCCTCCTTACTGCCAACCGCCGCCTGCTGACTGACGACTGAAGACTGCTGACTGAC
>CAZRMB010000508.1:0-1801 GCA_964600925.1 uncultured Syntrophomonas sp. | reverse complement strand
ACATTTATAGACGATCAAAAAAACAGAACACTGATTACACAGATGGGACAGATCCTCACTGATTGCAATATGACTTAATCTGTGTAAATCCGTCTAATCTGTGTCATCTGTGTGCCATCTTATCCTGAGTGTTATAAATTCTGACTAACGTCAATCTCCAGCGCTCAAAATCAGTGTATTACAAAATCCGACGTCTTCAGGTTTCAGCTCAAATTTAACAATATTCTGTTTGATCCTGGATACCATTTTTAGTTTTCTTTTCTGGTCAAGAAATAAATATTGAGTTGGGGGTTGGTACTGCATTTTCCGGGTGACCATGTTCCATATTATTACAGCCAGTTTTCGTGCTGTTGCACTTACAGCCGCCTGTCGCCCTTTCCGGTATGCCACTCTTCTAAAGAAGTTTGACAAATGAGTATCTTTCAGGTTCCCGATGGCATTGGCTGCCTGGCGTAATGCAATTTTCAACCGGTTACTTCCCCGGGGAATGTGATTGCTTAATATCTTACCTCCGGATACTTTGTTATTT
Source organism: uncultured Syntrophomonas sp. (assembly GCA_964600925.1). Taxonomy (GTDB): domain Bacteria; phylum Bacillota; class Syntrophomonadia; order Syntrophomonadales; family Syntrophomonadaceae; genus Syntrophomonas_B. The sequence continues at coordinate 1,272 of CAZRMB010000508.1, read as the reverse complement.
GGGGCCAGCCTGATCCAGGAGGTAAATTGTTTTGCCGTTTTAAAGTTAAAGAACCCATCGGGGCCAACTTCACTCATGATAGTAAGAATGGTTGAGTGGCTAAGCCCTTCGACGCGCATCAGGTCAACACCATTAAAATACTGGAATGCTGCCTGGTTGATATCCAGGTTTTTGACTGTATTCTTGTTGATCCTTTTGTGGCTCTTGGCTTCAGCTTTTAGCTTTTTCTTTTCAGGATGGGAATTGATTTGTGTTTTTAGGAAAAGAGCAATTTGCTTATCGCAGGCATCGATCTGTTTTTGATAAAAACGGTACGATTCAAATTCCTGCTTCAGACCAAACAGGTAATCCGCCCTGTTGTTGCCTTTCAATGCCCGGGCTATTTCTTCCTCCGATTTCCGGCAGTTATAATGCCTGTGCGAAGCCAATTGTTGAGCATCAAGGTTCCCTTTGCAAATATCTTCGATAATGGTCATTCCTGTAAGTCCGCAAATGTCATTGACCACCACATCTAAACGAAAATTAAGCAGGCGTAAGTACTTCTGCATTTTCTGTGAGGCTTCACAGGATAGTTCAATCCAATTGGTCCGCTGACGGCAATAGGTGCGGAGCTGTTCTGTGGTAAAATCAGGCAGAAAACTACCGGTGAGCAGTCCAAGGGTATGCAGTTTTTGTATCCATCGGCTATCCTTTACATCAGTCTTCTTTCCTTTTGCATTTTTGGTAAACTTCCCGTTGCATAGGACAACCTCAAATCCATGCCTGACCAGTTCAACGTAAAGGTTTTGCCAATAACTCCCGGTACTTTCCATAGCAACCGATGTAATGTCATACGATTTCAAATGCAAACAGATGTCGGTCAAATCGTCGGCATAAACGCCAAACTCCCGTACATCGTCCAACGATTGGCCAATAGCCACATAATGCGATTTACTGCCTACATCAATCCCGGCACAATGCGGGTTGACAATCTCCATTTCCATTTTCTTGTTCATCATTAAAAAGTTTATAAGTGAATAAAAAATGGCTCTTAGGAAATGTATCTTTACACTGAAAATTATTCTGAACGGGGTTCCGTCAGCTGACGGACCACCACTGAATTTATCAACAAGCCCGTGAAATACTGATTCATGGGCTTGTACATTTCGACCAGGATTGCGACCGAGCTATCACGCACCACTTTAAAAACCGGTTTGACAAAGAGCCGTACCAAGTTACTACTCTCCACGTTAGCAAGGGAATTAAATTTCGTCCAGAAAATAAGGGGGGATT
>CAZRMB010000507.1:0-1806 GCA_964600925.1 uncultured Syntrophomonas sp. | reverse complement strand
GATACCTGCCACTTTCCCAACTGCAGTTTCGGCACCGGTGCATAAAATACTTCAGCTAACAATATTGGGAATAATACAACTTAACCTTATTATGTATTCATATAAATAGCCCCGGTAAATTTACTTTTCCGGGGCTTAAAATTCTACTGCGATATTTTATTGCTGCGGCGCCAGATTTTCATCATCTCCGCTTCTTTAATCAGATCATCTCGGAAATCCGGATGTGCCAGCCTAATCATTTTCTCGGTCCGAGCCCAGGTGGAGGCTGCTTTCATTGACTCCCAGCCATATTCAGTTACAATAATATTCACCATTTGACGGGGAACAGTAGTGATACTTCCGTTCCCCAGCGTTGGTACGATGCGGGAGTGCATTTCCCCATCCTTGGTCTTAAATGTGGACGGCAGACAGATCAGACTGCGCCCGCCTTTGGACCAGAAGGCACCCAATGTAAAGTCTGACATGCCGCCATTTCCGGAAATTTGTTTAAAACCGGAGCTTTCAGCGTTAACCTGGGTATAAAGATCGACCTGCAGTGCCTGGTTGATGGAAACGAGATTATCGATAGCTGAGATCCGGCTGGGATGATTAACATAGCCCACATTATACGAGGCCAATCCTGTGTTGTGATCTATCCAATCGTACAGCTTTTGGCTGCCCAGCGTAAATGTATAAACCAGTTTGCCATCATCGACATTTTTGCGTCGATTGTTCAATTTTCCTGATTCCCACATGTCCATATAAGCATCCACCAGCATCTCGGTATTGCCGCCCAGGTCTTTGAGATCAGTATCATTGATCATTTTGCCTAGTAAATTAGGCATCGAGCCGATTCCTAATTGGATACAGCTACCGTCGCTAATATGCTCCAAAACATGTTCGGCTATTTTACGGTCTACTTCCGTTGGCTCAATGTTTGGCAATTCAAACATTGGCTCGTTTTCGCTTTCAATTACAAAATCCACCTCTGATATATGTACTTGTTCCCGTGCTCCCCCCAGGGCAAGGGGTAAATTTTCATTTACTTCAACAACCGTATACTGAGAACTTTTGATCTGGGCATAGGAAACGGAATTGTGGATACCGAAGTTAAAGAATCCGTTTTTGTCCATGGGCGTGGTGCGGATGGCGAATATTTTGCGCGGGGTGGAGCCGATCTTGCTGGGATCCGTATGTACCCATTCAAAATAGTCTTCTGATTCTCCAAAATTGGTTGGATGATAAAATACTCCGCCGCAGTTTTCCTGCATAATGCGAGTAGCAGCACTGAACTGCAGATCCATGTAAGTAAACGTTTCGCCCTCGAAGTCCTTCATAACAACTTCCGGGACGGGCGGCAAGGTAACTGCAACCATTATCTTTATATCCTGCAGTTCATCCTTGCGGGCAGCGAGAGCTTTATCAAACGCCACCGGTTTACCGTTAAACATGGCATAATCGACCCAATCTCCTGAGTCAACAACCTGTGCTACCTGTTCAGCAGTTCGCAGTTTTTCTTTATACATTTGCTGATAATCCCTGGCCACTTAATCCCCTCCATTATAATTTATTCTAATATAATATTTTATAGTAACATATTTATTATATATTAAAACTTTTCACATTCTACTGATAAATACCATTTAATTGCGAATACATTCGACACTTTCAAGACTTTATACTTAATTTTTAAATTAAATTGCTCATTTCGTTTTGTAATAATTTCACCATGTTGCTCACAAAATAAATACGTAATAATTATTTTCAAAAAGAAGGATTCCCGTATGAAAAACAAACCCGATGATCGACGTGACAATGTGGAAAAGC
>CAZRMB010000506.1:0-1813 GCA_964600925.1 uncultured Syntrophomonas sp. | reverse complement strand
CAGTTAAGCCTCCGTTGCCAGCACCGATTACTACAACATCATATTCGGACATAAACACCCCCCTTTCATATAGAACCAGCGTGGTCATCAGTCAGGTCAACCAACTTCACCGCCGATCAAAAGAACGATTAGAATCTTTCCAGATTGCGGCGCAGGATAGCCTCCGCATCGCTGACCATGCCGTCCATTAATTCCTGACAGCTGAGAACGTCCTTGATCATACCGATCGACTGTCCGACCATGAAAGCCGCACCATTCACATCGCCATTATTCCAGGCCTCTTTGACCCTTTGCCCGGTGATCAGCGGGAAAATCCGTTCCAGATCCTTGCCTTCTGCTTCAATATTCAAAACCTGTTGGGTCAGTTCATTTTTCAGCGCCCGGCCTTGCAGATTAAGGGTTTTGCAAATCAATGTGGTATCCTGTTCCTGGCGGTTGATGATTTCCTGTTTGATATTCTCATGAACGATACATTCTTTGGTGTTGACAAAACGGGTGGCCATCATAACACCTTCCGCACCCAGTGCCAGCGCTGCTGCCAGGCCTCTGCCGTCGGCGATCCCGCCAGTGGTGACTACCGGAATTTTGACCGATTCAGCAATACGTGGAGTCAATACCATGGTAGTAACATCATCATTGAGCGGATGTCCGCCCTCTTCTATACCGGCAGCAAAGATGCCGTCATAACCAAGTTTTTCAATATTCACGGCATGTCTTAAAGATCCGACCTTGTGGAATATTTTGATCCCCGCTTCATGGACCTGATCCATATAACGTTTGGCCGGTGCACCGGAAATTTCCATCGCCGCTACTTTCTCCTCACAGCAGACCCGGAAATAATCATCATAGGTTTCCTGCGTGATACGGAAAGACGGCAGCAGGGTGATGTTTACACTGAAGGGTTTGTCGGTCAATGCTTTGGTTTTTTTCAGCGCTGCCCGCAATTCTTCGCCGGTGTCATAATTGCCGGCAGTGATGTTGCCGAGTCCGCCGGCATTGGAAATAGCGGCGCAAAGATCAGGTTTGCACAGCCAGAGCATGCCTCCGCAAATAATCGGGTGTTTTATCCCTAACATTTCAGTGATTTTGGTTTTCATATCCATCATCCTTTCTCTTTCATTTCTCTTTCAATTTCAAAAGCGATGTAAAATTATTTTGGAGTTATCCCACTCCCTTTCATATTGTTAATACCGTATCATTTTCATGCTGATTTTATTGCTATGGAATTATTATTTTATTGTTTCATTTTCCAGTTCATGCAGAAGTTTCTCATACCAGCCAATCTGAAAATCATAGAAGTCTTTTCCCCAGCCCAAAGTATATTGCTGAAATTTGTCCGCCCACGCTCCCTCAGCTGCTTCTATTTCCTCTAGTTCCAATTTAAAAGCCTTAAGCTGTTCAATATGGGCAATGGTTATGGAAAGCACCTTTTCACGGGGCAGATGGCGATAGAAAAAGAGCCTTAACAGCATGTCGTTTTTTATAACGATCGGCCTGGGAGGTTCTTCCAACCACTCCATGAATTCCTGTCTTCCGTCAGCCGTCAAAGCATAGATTTTTTTGAAGCGTCCGTTTTCAACGACCTCCTCGGAAACTACCAGTCCGGATTCCTCCATTTTTTTCAGGGTAGGATAAATACTGCCGTAGCTGGCATTATAAAAAAGCGAAGTGCTGACACTTATGAGACGCTTGATATCATATCCGCTCATGGGTTGGATACTCAAACATCCGAGAATAACATAATCAACTGCAAAATTTGTTATCATAGTTTTATTCTCCATATATCGGTTTGATATATTAATTTTATTTCTAT
>CAZRMB010000505.1:0-1815 GCA_964600925.1 uncultured Syntrophomonas sp. | reverse complement strand
TTTGAAATTCATCCCAACCGCTTTTGAAGTTACGCCGTCCAAACCCCAAACGGAAGTATGATTTATCCATACCGTAACAAACTCCGGGAAGAATTAACACACCACGGTCGGCAATCAGGCTCCGTGCGATTTCTTCCATGGCAACATCTTTATTAAGACGAGGAAAAGCGATGGGACCAGCCTGAGGCGGAATCCAAGTCAATAATTCCTGATACTCATTCAGGAATGGTTTTATATAGTCCAGATTTTCTCTTATTATTTGCAGATTTCGCTCTGCGATCTGTTGATAATGGCGCAAAGCAATGGTTGCCAGAAATTCGCTGGGGGCGCTGTTACATATTGAGGTATAATCCTTGAAAGCGGCCATTTTATTCGTGATTGAACGATTGCGAGTGGCGATCCAGCCTATCCGCAGACCCGGCAGCCCAAATGATTTGGACATTACCCCCAAGGATACAGCATCTTCATAAAGATCGCATGCCCATGGCAGCCGGTCTTCTTCCTGGTATTCCAGATATTTGTATACTTCATCGGCAAATAACAAGATTCTGTTAGCCCGGCAGATGTCGATAATCTTTTTCTGTTCCTGACGGGATAATAAATGACCGGTAGGATTGTGGGGGCTGTTAATAATTATCGCGCGGGTATTCTTTTTTATTGCCTCGGATAAAAAATCCATATCCAACTCCCAGCCGTCAGCCTCCGGTCGTAATTCCCAGAGGCTGACTTCACAGCCGATCGCCTCGGGCAGTTCCTGCAATGATTGATAACAGGGAGCTTGTACAATCACATGATCGCCGGGTTCCAGAGCTACATTCATAAAATTGAAAATAGCTTCTTCAGCGCCGCTGTGCACTAAAATATCCTGCGCAGAGCACATTTCGTAGAGACAGGCAATCTGATTACGCAGTTCCAAGCTGCCTTTTGATTCAGTATAGCCCAGCCAGCTTTCTTTAAATGCCCGCTCATTATCCGGATCCAGATCCAGTATTTCCTGAATACTGTACGATTCGCAATCAGAACAGCACAGCAAATAGCGAGCGGAAAATTCGTATTGGGCAAAATAACGTTCCAATCTGAAATCATTGAGTTTCAGAGTTATCACTCCTATTCACTACATATGGATAATCAGAAATTCTTCGATGGTGACGACAACCCCGTCCCCTTGTCATTCTAATACGACACCTTTATTCTTGGCTCTATTCCGCCATCCATATATGGTGTCTGCATTCATTCCCAGTCTCTGCGCCGCTGCCGCTGCACCTATTTCATCTGCCAGTTTAAGCGCCTCGGCTCGTTCTTCTGCACTGTATTTATTTGCCATCTTTCCATCGCTCCTTATAGAAATGTATTTTATCATTTCCTTGCGATTTTAGACTGCACTTTTATCGTATCACTCCATTTACTTTTACCTTTTTGCCCTTAATCGGCATATCCTACAGTGCTTCCATGACTAGGCTGCCTTTGTTGTCCAAAATGTCAACATAGGAAAAGTGATCCTGCACATCAACAATCCCAATATCACTGGCACTTACACACTCAATACCGGTAAGTGCACCCAGAATATCTCCGGGCCGCATATTCTTTTTCTTGCCGATATTGATCCGAATTTTGGTGACTTCCTTATTTAAATCTCCCCGGCGATCACGCCGAGGCGTTGGCCTGGCAACCATTTCGTTAGCAAAAAGCGCTTTCCCCTGGGCAGCTTCTGCATCGGAGGGAGGCTCTTTGGCTGCGATTTTATAACCCACATATGCCTCAATTGTTTCAGCTAACCTAAAATGCCCAAAAGCTGACGGAATTGCCTGACCGGGA
>CAZRMB010000504.1:0-1826 GCA_964600925.1 uncultured Syntrophomonas sp. | reverse complement strand
GAGAAGAAAATCCTAGGTTGTTTTGGAGATTAATTCCTGCAAATAAATAATATGAAAATCTTATTGGGGGTATGTTTATATTTTTGTGCAAATATTCTGAAAAATCAATCAATAATTTATAACCTACCTGTTCAGTGACACATGATCGTGAATCAATTATTATTAAAACAGCTAATAAATTGCTAAAGGCGGGATCGTTTTGCCGGAAACCATGGGGGCCAGTGCGAGAATTGCATTTATTGCAGTCTTTCTTTTTATATGGGGTGGTTTGAATTTATATTTGGGCTGGCGCGGCTGGCATTATTTTGGCAGTTATATTCATAACTATAAGAATATTTACTGGATCTTGCTGATATTCTTGGCTTCTTCCTATTTCCTGGGCAGATGGGGTAATCATCATCAGCCGGGAGTTATCAGTGATGGCCTTATCTGGATCGGTTCTTACTGGATGGCGTTTTTCTTTTACGCGCTGCTGGTGAATGTACTGATCGATCTGGTCGGCTATTTGGATAAGGTCTGGGGTTTTCTGCCCGATTTCATGCACCATTCAGGCAGCATGATTGCGGCAGTTTTGTTGTTACTCATCATTATGGGACTTGTGTATGGAACGGTTAATGCCAATCGTCCGGTAATAAATCAGTATCATATCGTGATTCCCAAACAGGCTGGTATCCGGGAAAGCCTGCATATGGTTATGGTGTCAGACATTCATCTGGGCAATATTGTGGGCAGAGATCGTCTCAGCAGACTGATCGATAGGGTGAACCTGATGGAACCGGAGATCGTTTTATTGGCCGGCGATATAATCGACGGTGATATCAGACCTTTTGAGGAACAGAAAATGGGTGAAATAATAAGATCGATCGATGCTCCGCTTGGAGTTTATGCGGTACCGGGCAATCATGAATATTTGGGAGGGCAATACCGGCAACTGCTGACAGCTTTAAAGGATTGCGGCGTGACTGTTTTGCGGGATCAATACTTGTTGCTGGACGATTTTTATCTGCTAGGCCGGGATGATAAAATCAGTCGGCAAAGAAAACCTCTACAGGAAGTAATGAAAGAAATGGATTATGATTATCCGATCATTTTGATGGATCATAATCCGATCGATATCGAGGAATCGTGCTTAAACCGAGTCGATCTGCAATTATCTGGACACACTCATAAAGGCCAGTTTTGGCCTTTGAACCTGTTTGCCAAACGGATATTTGCCCAGGACTGGGGATATCTGCGCAAGGAAAATACGCAGATCATTGTTTCGGACGGATACGGCACATGGGGGCCGCCGATACGAATCGGCAACCAGCCGGAGATCGTTGATATTACGATCGAATTTAAATAAATATGAGCGGGATGTGTTGATCAAGCTGACTTTTTTTGCGGTAAAACCAAGGCAAGGTTTTATTCATAATGGCGGGCTTCATTTTATTCCCGGAGCTAGCTTTTGCAGGAATTCAGGGTTAAAATCACTAATATATAATGAAGTGAAGATAATATATTAAGAACGATTGAGCGGGGGTATTATCGATTGAACGACAGTTGTAAAGTCAAAGCGAAAGACTTGCGCAAAAGTTGCAATCCTTCCATCTTTAAGTTTAAAACTACGGCTGAAATAAAACCGCTTAAAGGCATAATCGGCCAGGAACGCGCGGTTAGATCACTGGATTTCGGTTTGGATATCGAAAATGATGGCTATAATATTTACCTGTCCGGTGCCTTTGGAACCGGCAAAACCACGCTGGCCAGGGAGATGCTGGAGAAAAAAGCACGTCGTAAAAAAGCACCGCAAGATTGGTGCTATGTTCATAATTTTAAACAGCCGG
>CAZRMB010000503.1:0-1830 GCA_964600925.1 uncultured Syntrophomonas sp. | reverse complement strand
GCTACATTCTCAAAACCCTGGGCGCCATCCGTAGCTGCCGTACCGCCTCCCTGGGCGGTCATGTGGACCGGTGCGACACCTGCGGACACATCCGCATAAGTTACAACAGCTGTCGTAACCGTCATTGTCCCAAGTGCCAGAACACGCAACGCGAAGCATGGATTGAGGAGCGCAAACAGGGTCTGCTCCCGGTTCCCTATTTCCACGTGGTCTTTACAGTGCCGGAAAAGCTAAACCCGTTATTTCTGGCCGATAGTGGCGGAATGTACAATCTGCTTTTCCGGTCGATGTGGGAGACCATGAACCAGTTCTTCTGCTCCCGGCTGCAGGCCGAAGGAGGGATGATCGCCGTGCTCCACACCTGGGGGCAGAACCTTTCGCTCCATCCACACATCCATTGCATTGTTCCTGGCGGCGGTATCGACTGGAAGGGCCATTGGAAAAGTGTTACTGTATCGGAGCAGGGAAAGGTCTTCCTCTTCCCGGTCAAAGCCCTATCGGAGGTTTTCAGAGCAAAGCTGCTGACACGGCTTCCTCACCTTTTTCCATCCCACTCAGACCGTATCAAGTCGGCATGGAACACGGATTGGGTGGTCTACACCAAGGAGCCTTTTGCCGGTCCGGCCTCCGTGGTTGAATACCTCGGCCGGTACACCCATAAGATCGCCGTCTCTAATCACCGGCTGCTTGCCATCAACGACAACGGTGTAACTTTCCGATGGCGCGACTACCGGGATAATCAACAGAAGATCATGACCCTTGACAGTATCGAGTTCCTGCGACGGTTTTGTCAGCATATACTTCCGTCGGGCTTCGTCCGTATCCGCTACTTTGGCATCCTTTCAGCCACACGAAAAAAGGATTTCCGGCAACTTCAGATTCGGCTTGGCATTCCGTCTTCTCCGGTAAACAAAAGGAAAGACCGTAAACCCTGGAAAGAGATTTGTCGTGATCTCCTCAACTTCGATCCCGATCAATGCCCGCAGTGCAAAACCGGAACCATGGTCCTGATAGAACGCATGTCGCCGCAACGTGGGCCACCGTTGCAATTCCTCCTTAAAGCAAAGTCACAGTGAATATCTCTCTATTCTTCCATTACATGGAATTGCTCGCATATTGCAATCACCCGAAAATATGTCTGTTTCCCCTGTTCCTCATATCCCCGGAACAATCATTATCGCCTGTTCCTACTTCAGAATTTCAAAGAACGCATTCAATTTTCAAGTTCGGTCTATTCTCCTTCTGATTTAATTCCCATAATTCCTTTTAGGCGTCCACCAAGGATTTCGTGCAACACGGCTTCATGTTTGGTGCTGAAATGCGCACCACACGAAGCCTTATTTATTGGTTGCTGTTGATTTCTCCTTCTTATGTATTGGAAAAAAAAGGTTGGAGTTGAAAATTATCCTTCTGCTGATCAGCTTCGTAAGAATTTGCAAGCGTGATCGCCCAATATACTGAATCTAAAACTGCTTTGCTTCGAAAACCCGTTAAGATTCAGTATATCTTCTTTGCAAACCTAACGTTCCGCACATATATTCTATCTCCGTTTCTGCAGCCTCAACCGATTTGAATTTTTTCAAAGGAATTAGTTGTTCTCCTTTCGAACCAAATAATACGATCAAAACATCTCCCTGCGTAATATCCATTGATCGATTACTTTGACTGTAGGCACGCCAAGTCGTATTTTTTACAATGATACCAACTTTCATTGTATCGATAACCCGTATCCAGCGCCCTGTTTTCAGCAAGCCAAAGAGGTTATTTGAAAATCGCATCGTAGTGTAACTTTGTTTCTGTAAAATTAAAAAAGCCACGGCTGAAAAATGA
>CAZRMB010000502.1:0-1831 GCA_964600925.1 uncultured Syntrophomonas sp. | reverse complement strand
TTTATACTTCCCGAATTACTAATCATTATAAAAACCTTATTAATTCTAACTGGATTTTAGATATTTTACCATAGTAATAACTCGTGGCTTCATCGTAAGATGTCATAACAGTAACTCAACCAAGCATTGTTCCGTTAAACAATGCTTGACTTCTGCTTTGGTTGAGCTTATGAAGGTATACAAATCAGGTTTTGCGGTAAATTAAAACATAGAGCCGATAAAAGAGGATCGTTTGGGTGCACATCTTTTTATAAAAGGCATCAATTGTTATAACCACCCCCGGGGAAATATGGCTTTGCTTTTTGATCTATACAAACGATGGGTCAGCATTATATGATCGTTGGATTTAATATAAACCTGATTTCATTTTACGAAGGGATGATGATGTTATGAAAATAGCCCTGCTTTCCCCTATTGCCTGGCGGACTCCCCCTTTGCATTACGGACCCTGGGAAAGTATCGTATCTCTGCTGGCGGAAGGATTAAAGCTGGAAGGTATCGAAGTCAGTGTATTTGCCACTGGTGATTCATCTGTTGCCAATCTGGAATGGATTTGTCCCCATGCTTACGAAGAAGACCGAAGTCTGGATCCTAAAGTGTGGGAATGTTTACATATCGCTCATCTTTGTGAACAAGCCGATAAATTCGATCTCATTCACAATCACTATGACTTTTTACCACTTTCATACAGCCGTCTGATCAAAACACCTATGCTTACAACCATTCATGGCTTTTCCTCGCCGCAAATCATACCGGTTTATAAAACATATAATTCCACTGCCGATTATGTATCGATCAGCTATGCAGACCGTCATCCTGAATTGCAGTATATTGCCAACATTTATCACGGCTTGAACCTGGATCAATTCAGTTATCATAACCAGGCCGGCAAATATTTGCTCTATTTCGGACGTATCCATCATGACAAAGGCACTGCCGAGGCGATAGAGATCGCCCGGCAAAGCCGGCTGCCTTTAATTATTGCCGGCATTATTCAAGATCAGGATTATTTTAAAAAATGTGTAGCTCCGTTTCTGGATGAAGACCGTATTCGTTATGTCGGTCCCGTCGGGCCCAAACATAGAAATGAACTGATGGGCAATGCACTGGCTTTGCTGCATCCCATAAATTTTACCGAACCCTTCGGTTTGAGCGTCATCGAGGCGCAAGCCTGCGGTACCCCGGTAATTGCCTTTAATAAAGGCTCCATGCCTGAAGTAATCCAGGATGGTATAACCGGTTACCTGGCAGATGATATCACTTCTGCCGTTGCCAAAGCAGAAAATATAAAACAGATATATCGCGCGGATTGTCGTTGTTGGGTGGAAGAAAAATTCAGCCGTGCTCGTATGGCGGCAGATTATATAAAAGTTTATGAGCAGATATTAGGCGATGCAAATCATAAGCTTGATTAAAATTCACCACTTATATGCTCGTATAACGAGTGTCACCAAAATTCCTCCTTTCGAATACGATAAGTACATCGAGATCCAAATTACCCCGCTGTTATGAAATGGTTCTATACTAACCTGGTTGGGGCAGAAATTCTGGATCGTGCGGATTGGAGGATGTTCAGCTTTTATGCGGCTTTTATCAGGCAATCAAGACCTAAGGCTTTTTTTATCTACCATGGGAGTCATTCTTATCTCAGAGATGGGTGATAAAACCCAGCTCACCACCCTGCTGCTGGCCAGTGAAAATCCTCTGTATATCTGTTGGGTAGGTCTGGGCTCCGCCTTGGCTTTGATCACCGCCTCTTTTTTGGAAGTGATCATCGGTTCTCATATTATCGCCCGCTATTTAAAGCCTGTTACCATAAGAGTTGTTTCTT
>CAZRMB010000501.1:0-1832 GCA_964600925.1 uncultured Syntrophomonas sp. | reverse complement strand
GGGAGCCAAAATCAAGCTGGAAGGGCGTTCCGCCATTGTTGAAGGAACTCCTCATTTATACGGTGCTCGCGTGAAAGCTACCGATCTGAGAGCTGGAGCAGCCTTGGTATTGAGCGCACTGGCGGCTTCTGGTACGACGATCATTGATGACGCGATCCATATTTTCAGAGGTTATGAGAATATCGAAGAAAAACTCAAATCATTAGGGGCCCATATAAAATAAACTTTATAAAAAAGATCGGCAATGAAGCGCATCCCGAACGTTAGACATCCATTACATGTTTAACAGTAGGGATGCTTTTTATTTTTCCGACAAGACCTAAATAAAAATGAGATATTATTGATGATGTAATCATTTTACGGAGCACTCTCTTTGGTAAAACGCAGTTAAATCAATGAAAAGACATGCAATAATTTGCATAATATAAATATTTTATTCTTTTCACGGTTCTTATTCAGGTGTAGGATAAAAAGAAAACAACGGAAACTACAGTTATAGGAGAATCAGGCCTATGAAAAAAATCGGGTTGGTCGTCAATCCCATTGCTGGTATGGGCGGAAGAGTGGGGTTGAAAGGCAGTGATGGAACTGAAGTATTAAAAAAGGCTTTGGAACTGGGAGCAAAACCGGAAGCGCCACAGCGGGCTGCTGATGCTTTGCGGGTAATATCAAGACTTAGGGATCAGGTTCAGTTTATCACCTACCCCGGAGAAATGGGAGAAGATACCTGTCGGGCGGTGGGTTTTGAGCCGGTCGTAATAGGGAATATTCGTAGTGGTGAAACCACCCCGGAGGATACGATTTATGCGGCAAAGGCATTGGAAGCGGAGCAGATCGACATACTGCTCTTTGCTGGAGGGGATGGGACAGCCCGTAATATCTACAGTGCAATTGGCGACCGGGTGCCGGTACTGGGCATTCCTGCCGGGGTAAAAATTCACTCGGCGGTTTATGCCGTTAATCCACGCAGTGCAGGAGAAGCAGCCGCACTCTTTTTGGAGGGCAAGATACATTCTTTTAAAGAAGCCGAGGTAATGGACATTGATGAAACAGCATTCAGAGCGGGCAGAGTCAGTGCCGCTTTGTACGGCTATCTGCGGATTCCTGAAATTAAGCGATTGATGCAAAATGTTAAGGCCGGCGGACATTCTGAAAGAATGGATATGGCAGGAATGGCTGCGGAAATAGTTCAACACATGGAAGCCGGTGTGCTTTATGTGATCGGGCCGGGAACAACGACTCGCAGTATCATGGAAAGACTTGAACTGGAGAATACCCTGCTGGGCGTAGATGTTGTTAAGGACAAACAGCTGTTAGCCCGGGATGTGGGGGAAGAAGAGTTATACCGGTTGCTGGAGAATAACCCTGCCAAAATAGTAATCACCGCTATTGGAGGACAGGGACATATCCTGGGACGCGGCAACCAGCAGATTAGTCCCCGTATCATCAGAAAAGTAGGCAAAGAAAATATAGTGATCGTTGCCAGTAAAGACAAGTTGATAGCCCTGCAGTCCCAACCCCTGCTGGTGGATACGGGAGATCCCGATCTGGACCTGGAGTTGTGCGGTTATACCCGGGTCATCACTGGTTGGGAAGATATGGTTATATATAAGATTGAAGCGTAAGGCGGTACAGTCAAAAGCAGTTTTAAATAAATAATGTATTCAATTGATAATGAGGCAGGATATTTCCCGGTACAGGAAGAAGAGAAACCATACATCCAAAGGAGGGGTAGTTAAGCAGGCCGGAATTTTAGCGAAGGCAATACAAGTTTATACAACATTGACCCAATGGCGGGCGAAAGAACGGGGTTTACATTTATTTGAAAAGGA
>CAZRMB010000500.1:0-1842 GCA_964600925.1 uncultured Syntrophomonas sp. | reverse complement strand
CAAATCGCCTATCTCATTTTCTATTGCTTTAATCCTATTGTCGGTATCTATAATTTCATTAAAACTGCTTTTTGTTTTTGCCTCACTCGTTATAAACACCTTGATGATCTTCTGATAAACCTTCTCCAGATCAATACCAGTAAAATCAAAGCTCTTGTCCTCATTCCATCCGGAAAAATAATAATTCTCGATACGGCTTTCTTTTAACGTGACCGCATACGCCACATTTTCTTTATAAATAAACCGGTACAATATCTGATAAGGAATCGCCTTATCAATGATCCGTAAGACATTTTTGGGTATCACCTGCTCTTTAAGCTCAATTTCAAATATCTGTATCTCGGTCACCTTGGCTGTCTTTGTGATGCCAATGGTATTTTCAGCCAGTTTGTATTTCCATGTGATCTTTTGAATTTTATCTACAAATTCTTTCTGTAACTTCGCACTTAAAGCCGCCTTTTCGTAAAACTTGGTCTTGGCGATAAACTTATTTACAAAAGCTGTCTTGGGCAGTTTAAAATTATCATTGACCATTACTTAATCACCACAAAAGTCAAAAGCTCGAAATCCTCAAGGCCCTTTATATTGTTCATGAGCGCGGTGGTGCCTCCAGCCGTAAAAAGGCTGTCCACTTCGCTTTCATCCTTCACATGAAGCACGGATTCGATAGCCCTATTCAACAATCCAGAATACTTGGCCATATTCTTTCCATCGTCTGTCTCATCATTAAACACTTCATACACGTCTTTTAAGGGTTCGCTGTTGCCTTTGCAAAGCGCGCGCAGGATATCCAGCGTGGTTTTCACATTCAGATGATTTGAAGAAACGTCGCCACTTGCGGTTATGTACACCAAATAAAACGGATGAAGCTGATTCGTCTTGTCAATATTGACTTCATTGTTAATATTTTTTAAGACAAAAATGACACCTTCTTTAATCCCGCGCTCAACATCTTTTCCGCAAACCGCATGCATCCCATTAGCAACGTTCGCAAGACTTCCGTTCTCTTTGATGTAGTTCACTAAATCCATGCGGAAATCATTCAGCCCCAGATCGGTAATTGAAACGCCTGAGCCCATATCTTCGATATCAACAACCTCTTCCTGCAATCTTTCCAGCTGTTTCTTCCTAAATAACAGATCCGAAGATTTATTGGTCAGAACGTTATCTTCACCGGTTGCTGTCGCATCGACGATAAACATCTTGTTTTCAACCCTGTTTTTCAGATTTATATAATCATCGAGAGATAACTGCGGCCAGAAGTTGACCAGCTGAATGTCTTTATTCGTTGACCCAATCCTATCTATACGGCCAAACCGCTGAATAATGCGCACCGGATTCCAATGAATATCATAATTAATCAGCATGTCGCAATCCTGCAGGTTCTGCCCCTCGGAAATACAGTCCGTCGCTATTAATACATCTATTTCCGGAGCGGCCTTATCTCGGCGCTCCTTGGATCGCGGGGAAAAGTTGATTAGAATATTATTGAAGTTAGTGTTTAGCTTTAGGGTGGTCTTATTCTGATCTGAACCTGTCAATTTCGCAGTCTCTAGTCCAAGCGTTTTATTGTATCCCGCAAGATTCTCGTATAGGTAATTCACCGTATCCGCGAAAGCACTGAATATCAGAATTTTCCTGTTCCCGGAATTGATGGGGTTCTTCAACTTATCCTTGATAAAAGCTCTTAAATCCCTGAGTTTCGCATCATGTTCAGGTGTCACCTTCTCCATCTCTTTGAATATTGCTTTGGCAACCAAAACATCAGCTTCGAGATCCTGCTTCCACCCTGTTGTATTCATGTCCTCCAAATTAACTCTTACCTTACCTCCAACACTGAAT
>CAZRMB010000499.1:0-1847 GCA_964600925.1 uncultured Syntrophomonas sp. | reverse complement strand
CCACGCTGCCGACCTTGCGGGTGTGATGGCCGGAATTGGCGCACACCTGCTGGCAACTCTCCGACATACCGAAGCCTTCTACAATGCGGCAATGGGCTTGTTCTTCAAAGCTCTTCATCACTTCAACCGGCAGAGGGGAGCCCCCACTAAATACGCCGCCTTTGAAGCAGGAAATATCAGCTTCTTTAAAGCGGGGATGGTTGAGCATTGCGATGATCATCGCCGGTACGGTGGGGAAAGTGGCGGGCTGGTATTTCTCAATCGCATCCAGCAATGTATCCGGAGTGGGTACCGGCACAGTGACCAGGCTGCCGCCGCAGAAGAAGTTGAAACCAACGTTGGCCATGAAACCGAAGATGTGATTGAGGGGGATGAACGCCAGAGCACGTAAATCGCCCCCGGGCATGGTGGTGTAATTATTGGTGACCCACTGTCCGATGCGCACGGCCTTGGACATAACATTGAAATTGGTCAGGACGCATCCCTTGGGGACGCCGGTGGTGCCGCCGGTGTATTGCAGGCGAACGATGTCGTCCATGGTGATTTCCACATCCGGCTCTGCATTGCTGGCCGCGCCGATGATTTCATTATAGTCATAGATATTGTCAGCCTTTTCGATTTCCACCGGCATGGTAGGTAGCTGAAAGGCGATGACCCGTTTCACCGGGGAATCAGGTTCATTCATGATATCGATTGCCTTATTGGCGAACATCGCCAACACGATAACGGTTTCTGCACCGCTGTCCCTGAATTGATGAGAAAGTTCCGGCACTGTGTAGAGCGGGTTGGATGGTACTTCAATCGCCCCGATCTTCAGCAGTGCTTGAATAGACAATACATACTGGGGCAGATTGGGTGACATGATCGCTACGCGATCGCCCTTTTTTACTCCCAGACCAGTCAGGGCATTGGCCAGGCGGCGGCTTAAATCATTGGCCAGGCCATAGGTTATCACTACATCACCCTGCATAACGTAAGGTTTATCCGGCTGTTCTGCTGCCCATTTATTGAACCACCATTTGGGCGGCTCGGTGGGATATTCCGGGTACGGTTCAATTTTGTCATCGTAGTTGGCGTGCCACAAGGGTCTCCATTTGGCAACTTCCTCATCAAACAGTTTTAACCATGGTTTTTCCGACATTTTTAACCCCTCCCCTATTTAATTGAACTACACAAAACAGCTGCAGAGATCTATGTTTCTATTACGGATTTTGGATATAGGTATCGGCCCGACGATAGACCTCCTCCAGCAAAACCTTTTCAAATTCAGCAGTGCTTGGCGCCGGATGCTTGATCATCCCCAGAATCGCTTCATACTTTTGGGTTTCCTTACCAATTTATTTGCAAAAAATATGCCATGAGAAAGAATCCCAATATTAAGCCTCTCAAATTCAGTACGTTATGGGAAATGCTTATTATAAAGCAAATAATAGTAAATTGCGATGCAAAAGTGTATCATGTGGATGGCGCAAACAGCCTTTGCTGTCAATCTGTGTAAGCTGAACGTATGCAATAGACAGCCCCGGCAAGGCTTGATACATTATTGTATCAAAATTCATACAATTCATTTATTCCGAAACGTAATAAGCTGCCAATATACCTGTTTGAGGGATGTTTAAAGGAATTCGTCCGGAAAAAGAGAAACGGTTTGCAGTCGATACAGACGCAAGTCGCGCAAGTGGTGACGGTTCTTGCCTTGCGCCGATACCGATGATTAGCGTATTGAATAATTGCAAAACAAGAAACAGCCCGGAACCGATGCTGGTTCCGGGCTGGTATCAACCTGATGCAAATTAATCGATTTTGTTGGTTCGGGTCCAGATGTTAAGCTTGTTGGCTTCTTCGAC
>CAZRMB010000498.1:0-1860 GCA_964600925.1 uncultured Syntrophomonas sp. | reverse complement strand
GTTGAAAGATACCGGAACAAAGGCATTACAGCCTCTGTTCCGGTTATTTTTTGCGGTCAAGAAAAAACTTTTCAGCGAAATGTAAAAATTTTAAGGAAGGATTCCTGAAAAGGTAGTAGAATGGTTAAAGGTGAAGGCAAGAAAGGTGGACAGCTGATGGCAAAAATTATTGCGGTGGCAAACCAGAAGGGCGGAGTAGGCAAAACCACTACTTCAGTCAATTTAGCGGCTTATCTCGCCTTGGAAGGTTGCCGGGTACTATTGGTAGATTGTGATCCGCAGGGAAATGCCACCAGCGGTATGGGTATAAACCGCAAGAAACTGCCTTATTGCGTTTATAATCTGATGATCGATGGCATGGAGATAAACAAGGTCCTCTGTCGTACCAAGATAAATAATCTGCTGCTTCTGCCGGCAACCATTCAGTTGGCCGGCGCCGAGGTTGAGCTGGTGGCTCGCAAGGGCAGGGAATTCGTGCTGGCTAAAGCACTGCAACCAGCCATTGATGATTTCGATTACATTATTATGGACTGTCCGCCTTCACTGGGACTTTTGACCATCAATGCGCTGGCTGCCGGTACATCAGTGCTGATCCCCCTACAGTGCGAATATTATGCCCTGGAAGGATTGAGTCAGCTGATGGATACGGTTCAGTTGGTAAAAAACCGTCTTAATCCCGGTCTGCACGTGGAAGGAATCCTGTTTACCATGTTTGACGGGCGGACCAATCTTTCCATTCAGGTGGTGGATGAGGTTAAACGCCATTTCAGCAAAGAAGTATACCATACCGTCATCCCCCGCAACGTCAGGCTGAGTGAAGCACCCAGTCACGGCAAACCTATCGCCTTGTATGATCCGCGCTCCAAAGGCGCGGAAGTATATAGAGATTTAGCCAGGGAGGTCATTGATCGTGGCAAAACCAGAAAGAGGACTCGGTAGAGGTTTGGACGCGCTATTCTCCGTGGAACAGAGTGTCGGGGAAAAGCAAGTCGCGGAAATCGAAATAAAACTGATCCGTCCCCGCAAGAACCAGCCCCGCAAATACTTCGATCCGGAGCTGCTGCAGGAATTGTCTGATTCCATTAAGGAAAGAGGAGTTCTGCAGCCGATATTGCTTCGTCCGGATGAAAAAGGGTATGAGATCGTAGCCGGTGAACGACGCTGGCGGGCTGCTAAAATGGCCGGGTTAAAGGCAATGCCTGCCTTGGTTCGGGAAATGGGAGACGCAGAAGTTGCAGAGATCTCACTGATTGAAAATCTGCAGCGGGATGATCTGTCCATCATTGAAGAAGCGCTGGCCTATAAAAATATGATCGAGGAATTTGATTACCGTCAGGATATCCTGTCTCAGAAGATCGGCAAGAGCCGGGTCCATATCAGCAATACCATGCGCTTGTTGAGTTTGCCCCAGGAAGTGATCAAATTGTTGGAGGGCAAACAATTAACCCCCGGACACGCCCGCGTTTTGCTGAGATTGGATAACGATGCCGCCCAGATCAAAGCTGCCCGCAGGATTGCGATTGGAAAACTGACGGTTCGTCAGACCGAGCATTTGATCCGCTTTGAAAATAAGGATGCCGCTAAAGCAAATCGCAAAACTGCCGAAGAAGCGGATCTGGAAGAACGCCTGCAAAAACATCTGGGCAGCAAGGTGAAATTCAAACGCGGGCGACAGGGCGGTACCATTGAAATAGCATATTTCAATGAAGAAGATCTGGAGAGGATTCTGGAAATCATCGGCCTGGATTAGTATTCATAAAGATCAATAACGATAAAAGAAAAACAGAAAATGTTTCACGTGAAACATTTTTAAGTGGCAAGAATAGAAAATTGCCACTTTTTTCTTTGCTCATAGACAGA
>CAZRMB010000497.1:0-1861 GCA_964600925.1 uncultured Syntrophomonas sp. | reverse complement strand
CTTGTTGTTCATGTTGATGTAGATCTCTTTTATCAAGGGGGTCACCCCCTGTCTAGCCCCGGCTTTGAGATCCTTCTGTACGGTTGCTCACATCCTGCAGCTTCAGTTTCACATCGCTCATGTCAGTTTTAAGGGACTCAAAACATGATACGATCTCCCCCATTTTAGTACCGTAAACGTCGAGGCAATCAAGCAAGCGGGTTTCCCGACCCTGATTTTCCTTCATTACTTCGGCCACGAATGCTTTATGGTCCTCGACCATTTTCGTGCGGTCATCAGTCATTTTCAGAAACAGCTTGTAACCGCCAAGGAGCAACAGCACCGCCAGCAGCGCCCATGCACCAGCTTCGGTAAACAGACTCAAGACATCCAACATTCCCACCCCTCTCCATATAAAAAGCCGGGGATTTTACTCCCCGGCCCGGTTGCTTGGGTACATTTATTCAGCCCGCTCCTTATCTTCAGGCTTGACCGTTTTGAAAAGACTATAATCAATTCCTTTCTTGTTCTCGATGAAGGATTCATAGAAGTCTATCGCCCTTGCAACCTTCTCCTGATCCAGTTTGGGCAATGAGTCGATGAATTTATTCTGGTCTTCCTTCTTAACCCCATTGAGTGGGTGCAAGGATTTCAGCGATTGCTCAAGCCCTTTTTCCGAACCCCCTGCCTGGATATACTCAGTAAGATATTTCTCGGCCGCCTTCTGATCTCCGTACCGAAGGGCAGTTTTCACGTTATAAAGCGCTTCGCTCTTCGGACTATCAAACCAGGATTTGTTCTCCCCGTACTTATCGGCCTTGTAATCCTGTACCATATCCCGAACAGCATAATACGATGTTTCGCCCGGGTCAGCTTCATACCACAGCAATTTTCCCGGCGCCCAGGACTTGCTATAACCCTTGGTGGGCTTTTCGGTTACAGCCCGGTATTCGTCCTTCATCCCTACGCTGTTAAAAACAAACTCCCATTTATCATAGATGTGAGATGGTTCAAATGGGTTGGGATAGAGTGAAGCATCAGCCATCAACCCGAGCGGTATTGTGAATTGGGGCCCCAATGAATTCAAGGGATCCGCGATCATAGATTTACCAGCATCCTTTATCACTTCTTCCCAGGTCCGCTTGCCCCGCATAATGTCCTGCATGTCCCTCACCGGAGTATCCATGCCAAACCAGTTTAAGAAATCCTGCAAGGCACCCACCCGGGAGAAGTACCTGATATTCCCCTCGCTGTCCCTACCCAGATTCAAATGCAGCCGGGCATTCACATCATCCGGCAAATCATCATCATCCCCGGCAAAGAAGCAGGCTCCTATCGCTGTAACCAGGGCGCTAAACATGACCATCTTCAAGGCCATACGGCCCATTTTAACAGTCGAATAAGCTCCTATTTTGGCCGCGCCTGTTATGCCCTTGGTTAACACGCCGCTGACATCGGCCGCCGTTTTGGCGTCCACATAGCTATTGCGTATTAGCCGCTGATAACGCCGGAAATTTACCTCTTTCCATCGCCAGAAAGGCATCAGATTGCGAGAGAACCATTGCCCCAGTACGGACACCTCATCATATGCGCCCATCAAGTCATTGGATAGCCTGAAAGCCTTATCCTCATTATCAGCCAGAGCCATAACCTCATCGCGGAAAGAAGCGCCCCAGTTCTTTGGTGTGCCGTTATTCTTATTGAGCTGGTCCAGGTATTCCAAGTAGCAGGCATACCTCAAAACGCTTTCCCGGAAGTCGGTAGTGGTCCGGGCTGCGTCAAAATACTTCATCCAGGCATCTTTCGGCAAACTAGCCAGCTTTTCAAACGGATTGCGCCGGCTGTGCTGGGCCATCAAATCTTTAAATTGCCGCTGCCGGTT
>CAZRMB010000496.1:0-1861 GCA_964600925.1 uncultured Syntrophomonas sp. | reverse complement strand
GCAAGATTGTCCTGAGCCTGGGCATACAACCGCACCGCTGATGTTGAATAATTATTCCAGTAGAAGTAGCCGCCAAGCGCAGCCGCAATTACCACAACAAAGACGGTGACGATTGCATAAAAGCGGGTTTTGTTTTCGGCGATATAATCGGTTATTCTTTCCATGGAGGATTGAAATACATCCGGCCCTTCAAGTTCTTGTTTCGATAATTTTGCTGCCATATTATTCCCCTTTAATATTATGTTTAGCTCTCAGATCAAGAATAATTTGTGGAATTCTGCGTACTTTCCCTTCCTTGTTGGTGCAGGCGTGTATGCTGTAACCTTCGGCGTGCAAACGCTTTTTGTGTTCATCCCAGATATGATAATTAAACTTGACGACAATCCGCGTTATGTAATCAAAAGATGTTTCGACAACCAGCAACTGATCATATTTGGCAGGAATGAAATAATGGCAGTTCACTTCAGTCAGAGGCAGATTAAATCCATGCCTTTCGATATCCGAATAAGGTAAATCCAGTTGCCGCAATATTTCATTACGGCCCACTTCAAACCATTTGATGTAATTTGTATGGTAAACTATGCCCATTGCGTCCGTATCGGCAAAGATCACCCTTATTTTAGTGAAATTATGAGGCAATGAATGCCCTCCAATCGTGAATAAATTTTTCCATCAGCAAATGACCGGGAGAAACCAGAATACCGCTGTCCTTTGCCGTAAATTCAGTAAAGGGGACGCCAGGCGCCTTATTTTCCTCTTTGCGGGAAGACAGAACAGCAAATGGACTGGGGTCGACGACATGAGTCTTCAAATCCAGCGGTGTTGGATGATCGCTTAAGACAAGAATACGGTAGTCGCCAAATACACCTATATAATTTAATATCATTCCCGCTATTTTTTCATCGAATGCTTCAATAGCCTGGATTTTACCTTCCGCGTTGCCTTCGTGCCCCATTTCGTCCGGAGCTTCCAGGTGGATAAAAACAAAGTCCATAAATTTTAAGGCATCCAAGGCCGCCCTGGCCTTGCCTTCATAATTAGTATCTGTATAGCCTGTGGCTCCCGGCACATTAATTATCTTCAATCCGGCATAGACCCCGATGCCTTTCAGCAGGTCTACAGCGGAGATCATTGCGCCTGTCAGTCCGAATTTCCGGGTTAGCGGGACGATTTGAGGTTTTGTACCCTGCCCCCAGAGCCAGATCGAATTTGCCTCTTTTTTCCCGTTTTGAAGCCTTGCTGCATTAACCGGGTGTTCTTTCAATATTCCCGCGGCATTCTGCATGATCGACCTTATATCATTACCCCTTGTGCCTTTGGGCAGGTGAGGATCGATCAGTTGGCCGGTAATATCATGCGGTGGTGTGGTTTCGGGCGATTCCGAAACATTGCGCCAGACAAACAAATGCCGGTAACCGACTCCGGGATAAAATTGAAACTGGGCGGAACCGAGTTTTTTGTTTATATCATTGATTAATTCTTTAGCTTCCGCGGTCGAAATATGCCCGGCCGTAAAATCATCCATAGAGGCTTCGTCGGTATCTTTTTGGCCGATAGTCACCAGATTGCAGCGGTAGGCAACATCATTGGGACCAAGCTCAATACCCATACTGGCCGCTTCCAGAGGTCCGCGGCCGGTGTAATACTGGAGAGGATCATAGCCCAGAACGCTCAAATTGGCGACGTCGCTGCCCGGAGTAAAACCTTCGGGAATGGTGTCGACAAGCCCGATTGTGCCGCGGGCGGCGATCTCATCAAGATAAGGCGTAAAAGCACATTGCAGCGGAGTCTTCCCCCCCAGCTTTTCCGTGGGATAATCCGCCATCCCGTCGCCAAGCAAAATTACATATTTCATAGAATA
>CAZRMB010000495.1:0-1864 GCA_964600925.1 uncultured Syntrophomonas sp. | reverse complement strand
CCACTGATCCGGATATTCGCGGATAACTTCTTCGACGATTTTGGTAAAACGCTGGGTATTCACCAATACATCTCTTTCATAGTCGTCTGTGCAAATGGCTTCAATTGCCGGTTTGAGGATAAGCAGATATTTTCCTGACTTTTGTCGGGCCATAAAGCAGGGAAGAACGGGAGCGCCGGAACTGATCGCCATTACGGCTAGTCCCGTGCCTGTGCAGGCGGGACGTCCAAAAAAATCAACAAATACACCCTCATTCGGAGCGACATTTTGATCGTTGAGTATGGCGATCAGCTGCTTGTCCCGCAACAATCTAATAATACGTAATGCTGCATTCTTCTTGGGAACCAATGAATTGCCATGAACAGTCCGCACGTACGCGACTATATTTTCCAAAACCGGATTATCCAGCGGGCGGTAAACTATTTGTATTGGTTTCAGAAATATGGAACCGGCAATTGCCATCAATTCCCAATTACCAAAGTGGGCGACGATAGAGAGGCTGCCTTTACCCTTGGCATTGGCTTTCTGATAATTTTCCAGACCTTCCACCTCGACCCATTTATCTATGTTTTGCTTG
This sequence comes from uncultured Syntrophomonas sp., assembly GCA_964600925.1. Classification (GTDB taxonomy): domain Bacteria; phylum Bacillota; class Syntrophomonadia; order Syntrophomonadales; family Syntrophomonadaceae; genus Syntrophomonas_B. The sequence continues at coordinate 1,287 of CAZRMB010000495.1, read as the reverse complement.
TTTATGTAAGGCAGGTCAAAAAATTCCGCCGCTACAATGGCGAAATTTCGGTATACACCTTTGGTGATGCGAATAAGTTCATCCATCTCTTTTTCGGGAAAAGAGCAGCGGAGATTGTGCAGAGCTATCAGGCGATTCTTAGGAACCAGATGGTAAAAAAGGTTGAATAGCAGCAGAAATAAACCTTTTCGCACTGTCCGGGGAATGCATCTGAAAACAAACAGCAAAATACTTGTAGTTCTTGTCTTTTCAACGGGCATGTAAATCGATCAATAATTAAATATTTATTTTCTCCGCTGATCTACAGAATAATGGATTATGTTACTGTAGAAACAAACGGGATATTGTTCAAACATAGAATTTTTATTGCAGCGCTTTATAGTATTTTTTTCTTGACTTTGTCCAGTTATTTGCACTATAGGCAAGCTCGAAAAGGATAAATAATTATGATTGAAAAATTGAGTCGTCATCAGGCAGCGTTTTTCGCTTTTTTTAGCTTTAGCTTTAGCTTTAAGAAGGTCTGCCTGACGAGGTCATGACCATTTCCAAGGGAAATGAACCGTGGGCAGATGAATATCAGCCCACGGTTTTTTTTTGCCGTCAGTTCAGAATTATAAAAAGGGGGAGGGGAAAGATGAAAAAGTTGCATATTTGTTTGGTAGCAATAATGGCTGTTTTGTTGTTGATTGCTTGCGAAGCGGCTAAACCGACAAAGACAATCAAAGTCGGAGCGGCCATCAACATGACTGGTCCGGCGTCCAGTTGGGGAAAGTTTCACGCCAAGGGGCAGCAGGATTATTTCCGTTATGTCAACGAAGTTAAAGGTGGAGTCGCCGGCAGTAAAATTGAAATGATTTTGGTTGATACAGCTTACAAGGTGCCGGAAGCTGTTGCTGCGGTTCAGAAATTTGCTCAACAGGATAAAGTGGATATGATCGCCACCTGGGGTGCAGGTGAAGGACTGGCGGCCAAACCGATTGTCCAGAGATATAAAATACCGACAATCAATTATTCGACCAGTTGGGAAATCCTGGAGAAGCCCATCGGCTATATGTACCTGCCCTTCGGCAGCTACAAGATGGATTGTCAGGCCGTTCTGGAATATGTCAAGGCGATTCACAAAGGGAAGGAGGCTCCCAAAGTTGGCTTGCTCACCTATAATAATGCCTACGGCCGGTCTATTCATGAACCCAGCAAGGAATATGCAAAAAAACTGAATATTAATATCGTAGCTATCGAAGAGTTCCCTCCGAAGACTGTTGATCTAAATACGGAATTGCTTCGTTT
>CAZRMB010000494.1:0-1866 GCA_964600925.1 uncultured Syntrophomonas sp. | reverse complement strand
TTCCCGGGGGAGCTCTCTTCAGCCGCAAAACGACATTGGATCTGCTGTTGCCCCGTATTTTTGCTGAAGATAGAATTGAACGATCTGACATAGTTGCCATGGGGCATGGGGGATTGTGTGAAGAATGTAAGCAATGCCATTTCCCGCAGTGTCCTTTTGGCAAAACTACTGTACTTTAAGAGTGGGGGATTTATTGGTGCTTGTGAATATAAGCTTGGAAGAAGCGCAAAACCAAATTCTAAAACATACCCATCGCTTAAACGCTGAATATATATCTATTTTGACTGCTTTGGGACGTGTCGGGGCAGCCGAGGTGTACGCCCCCGCTGATCTGCCCGGCAGAGATCAATCAGCTGTTGATGGTTTCGCTTTATGCGGTTTGATGGATAATTATCAATTGACCGGGACGGGCAAACCGGGGGAGGTTCCCAAAAAGATGCTTCAGCCAGGACAGGCGTTCGCTGTTTCCACCGGGGGAAATCTCCCGGACGGAACCATGGCCGTAATCCCTCATGAGAAAACGGAGATAAGAGACCATTTTCTTTATCCTCAGGAAGAAACAAAACCAGGCAACAACATTAAACAAGCCGGAGAAGATTTTTTTCGGGGCAGCCCGCTTATAAACTGCGGTTCAAAAATTGGTGCGGCTGAAATTAGCTTGTTGGCTGCCTTTGGAATTACCAATATTGAAGTCTACCGCCAGCCGCGGGTGGCTGTTTTATGCCTGAGCAAGAATATCGTTGCCTGGCAGTCAACCCCTGAAACAGGGCAGATGAGAGACAGCAACGGTCCTTTATTGAGTACGCTGGTCATACGTGACGGCGGTATCCCGGTGGCTTGTTATACTATCGACGCTGACGATATTTCACCCAAAATGGCAGCAGAAAAGCTGCTGGAGCAAGCCGATATTTTGATAATTAATGGCGGTACTTATGCAAATGGTGAAAATGAAGCCTGTTCTTTGATGAAAGAATTGGGAGCAGAAGTATTGTACTGGGATGTACCGGTTCAACCTGGAAGTCACACCGGGTTTTCCATTTATAATTCCCGGCAGATCTTCGCATTATCAGGAAATCCGGCTGCATGCGCAGTTGGATACCACCTTTTTGTAGCTCCGGCGGTAAAGGAAATGCAGGGATTAGAACCCTGTTTTAAACGAATTACGGCTGTATGCAGCAACGGTTTTCCAAAAAAGGCAGGTTCGCGGCGTTTTATTCGCGGTCATCTCGTTTGGACTGATGAAGGATGGCAGGTTGCTGTGCTGCCTGGCCAAAAGCCTAGCATGATCAGATCCTTGATCCAGTGCAACGCTTTGATAGATATACCGGCTGGCAGTTTTCCAATCGAGGCCGGCCAAAATGTATCGGTAATTATTATCGAACCGCCAGAATTTTAATTGTGGCGGTTAATAGGAAGATCAGATCTGGCATAAAATAAATACTTATGATATGTAATATTCCTTGGCGTTATATATAAGCATTATTCTTCTGTTTTAAAATATATTTTGCAGGGAAATTGCATTTTGCGCAGAATACAAAATACAACAAAGTGACAGAAAAAAGGATATTTTTGCAGATTCTTATTAATTTAATAAAAAACTCCGAGCTATTCTGCCTAAGTTTTTAATACGGCAGCTTAGCCTGTAGGGTAAATCGGGAAACGGATTTGCCTCCCGTGGTTGGAAAGGAGTAACGGCCGAATAGGCCTGATAATACTTGTTTGGGGATATATGTGTTTATCCCGGGTTTAGTATTATAAACACCTCCAGCCATGGTGCAGGAGGTGTTTTTTGTCGCCCGAATAAATTTAAAGGAGTGATGGGAGTGGAATTAGTGAAACTGAGTATCAACGGGAAGGAGGTCGAAG
>CAZRMB010000493.1:0-1869 GCA_964600925.1 uncultured Syntrophomonas sp. | reverse complement strand
CTGTCTTTTCTGGTCATACTTCTCAAACAGAAATGCAAATAGAACAAATCCGTAATCAATATAATCAAAACAAATGAAATTAATCTATAATGATTAAACTTCTTTATATTGATTTGTTCTGTGGAGCCGGAGGTACAAGTACAGGCGTTGAAAACGCAGCCGTTCACGAGCAAAAGTGTGCCAAGGTGATCGCATGCGTAAATCATGACGCTAATGCCATTGCCAGCCACGCCGCTAACCATCCTGAAGCTCTTCATTTCACTGAAGATATCCGAACACTTGATTTAACCGGACTTATCGAACACACACGCAGGATGCGAGCGCTATATCCGGAAGCATACCTGGTCCTCTGGGCATCACTTGAATGCACAAATTTCAGCAAGGCTAAAGGCGGCCAACCCCGCGATGCCGATAGTCGAACATTAGCTGACCATCTGGACCGTTATGTTATTGGTTTGAACCCTGATTTTGTGCAGATTGAAAATGTTGAAGAGTTCATGTCTTGGGGAGAAGTAGATGAAGCCGGAAAACCGGTTACAATGAAAAAGGGTGTTGATTACATCCGTTGGAAAGATCGGATATGCGGTTATGGTTATCATTTTGATCACCGTATCCTAAATTCGGCTGATTTCGGAGCATATACTTCCCGAAAGCGTTTCTTTGGACAGTTTGCAAAAGCTGGTTTCCCAATCGTATGGCCGGAGCCTACCCATACCAAGAACCCAACCAAGGTAAACCTGTTGTTCCCCGGGGAAGTTTTGAAGAAATGGAAGGCTGTAAAAACAGTCCTAGACCTGGATGATGAAGGTGAGAGTATTTTCAAACCCGGCAAGATAAAAAGTGAGAAAACCCGCGAAAGGATATATGCTGGCCTGATCAAGTTTGTTGCTGGTGGGAAAGAAGCCTTCATGATAAAATGGAATTCTATGAGTAGAACTGGCAAATACGTCGCGCCGAATATTGAGGATCCGGCCCCGGTTGTCAGTACCCAGAATAGGCTAGGGATAGCAAGAGTTACGTTTATTTCAAAATATTATTCCGGGCATCCTGAACATAAAAACATTTCTATTAATCAACCAGCAGGCACTATTACAACCGTAGGCAGCCAATCTTTGGTGAATGCTGAATTTTTATCATCCTACTACGGGAACGGAGCAAATGTAAGTTCAATAGAAAGACCGGCGCCAACGGTAACTACAAAGGATCGTTTAAGCATTGTTTCTCCGCAATTCTTAGATCAGCAATTCGGTAAGAGTAAGCCGGCCTCGATTAATGATCCGTGCAATGCTGTTACCGGGAATCCTAAATACAATCTGATAAGCTGTAAGCCTTTTCTGATGAATAACTACTCCGGCGGCGGGCAGCATTCTGATATAGATAAGCCAGCTCCGGTTTTAACCTCGGTTCCTAAACAAAATCTCGTTACATGCCAGCCGTGGCTGATGGATACGCAATTCAATAACACCGGCAGTAGTATCGAGAACCCGATTGGTACAATAACAGCAAACCGGAAATGGCACTACCTGATGAACCCGCAGTTTAGTTCACCGGGAGGGTCGGTCGATGGTCCATGCTTCACGCTGATTGCCAGAATGGATAAAATGCCGCCTTATCTGGTGATAACAGAAACCGGGAATGTAGCTATTGAGGTCTATGAAACTGATACCCCTATGACCGTAAAGATCAAACAGTTTATGGCTCTGTACGGCATCGTAGATATCAAAATGCGGATGCTCAAGATTCCGGAATTAAAGCGGATAATGGGATTCCCCGGTGACTACAAATTAATCGGAAATCAGTCAGAGCAGAAAAAATACATCGGCAATGCGGTAGAAGTACACACCGCAATGGCTTTATGTTCTGCATTAG
>CAZRMB010000492.1:0-1870 GCA_964600925.1 uncultured Syntrophomonas sp. | reverse complement strand
AGCCAGGTTTTCTACCGGCACCACTACCTCACTGGGGATCAAAGAAGGTGCGATCCGCTTGGCTCGCATGGGCTCAAAACGGGCTGTCCATTCATGTTCCGCTAATTCGGGCGATAGTATCTGCCCCTGATTTTTAGCCGCCAGGCCGATTACATCTTCCATCAGCAGATCACAGCGGTCAGCCGTACAAGCCATAATAGCGATAAATTTTTCCGGCAATTCAATTCTATGCGCATCTTCCACCGGGCGTCCATGGTGCAGATGAGGAGGCAGCTGATTTTTCATTCGAGCTGCTTCCGGATTAATAAAGGTTACCGACCACAGAGGCACTTTGCGATCATATAGGCCAACAAAAAAATTGCCCATCTGCGTGCTATTATCAAAGGCTATGGCATTAATATGCATTGGTTTGAGGGGTTTTACCCGCAGAGATACACGGCTGATAAAACCTGTGATTCCGTTGGCTTCGCTTACCAGACTCAAATCTTGTTGTTTAAGTTCGCATACTTTTCCATCGACTTGAACCAGATTAGCCGAAATGACGTTGTCAACAAAATAGCCATATTCGTAACTGCCTATACCCGCGCCACCTTGAGCCAGCCATCCTCCCACAGTAGATGAAGGAGCACTGGTTGGATAAAGCGCCAGGGTGAGATTTTTCTGATTCAGGTGATACTCCAGTTCTTTCCATACCACTCCCGGTTCTACCGTGGCGGTGCGCTCTTCAATATCAATTTCAATTATTCTATTCATACGGTTAAACTCTACTACCAGGCCGCCTTCCACCGGTAATACTCCGCCATAACCGGAGGTAGCCTTGGCCCTGGGGGTAAGCTTGATACCCTCTGCTCTGGCGATATCAATCAGAGCTACTAACTCCTGCTCTGAAACAGGTTGAACGATACCGTCAGGTACCGGATTTCCTACCAGAGGCTGCACCAGCGAGGGCATTACGCCCATGTCATGAGCATATATTTTTCGTTCCAATTCATCAAAGGTAACTCTTGTGCCCCAATTGTCGTTCAAATATCTCTTAACTTTTGGCGTTATTTCGCGCATTCATATACCCCCTCTCCCTATGTGGTATAATTATAGCACATTCACGTATTTCTGCACATTCACTGTTTTACAATTAAGTAATAATATTCTCTTTTTCTATATTTTTGGCCCCCAAGTATACTGTATAACGCTCATAAATGGCTATATTATCACCTTTCGTCCCTTCCTAACCCTTGCTGAAAGTGATAGACTTTATATATATAAATCTTAATGAACGCTAGTATATGTTGCTGGCAGGAACAATGAAGTTCCTTACCTCGTTAGAGGTTAAGGATTTTTTTGTCTTTTTCCATCGAGCATACGGCAATAGCCATATGATCCGGTATAGAATTATGGAAAGGGGCGGTGGTTTATGACTGCATTCGATCAGGTATCCACAGGCATAAGCGGTCTGGATAAAGTGCTTGATCACCTGCGCTGGGGAGACAATGTGGTCTGGCAGGTTGAAAACATCCAGGATTATCGAGATATTGTCCTTCCCTTTGTGAAACGGGCTTTGGCTGACCAAAACACAGTTATATACCTGCGTTTTGGTCAACATTCTCCTATTCTTCAGCCCGATCCCCAAATAAAGGAATATCAACTCGATGCCAGTTTGGGTTTCGAAGCATTTTCCAGCCGGGTACATTCCATTGCTACGCAGGAAGGTGATGGGGCCTGTTATGTCTTTGATTCCCTCTCCGATCTTCTCACGGTCTGGGTTACCGATCTGATGCTCGGTAATTTTTTTCGGGTCACCTGTCCCTATTTGTTCAAATTGAATACCATTGCCTACTTTGCCTTATTAAAAAACCGCAACTCTTATTCCACT
>CAZRMB010000491.1:0-1871 GCA_964600925.1 uncultured Syntrophomonas sp. | reverse complement strand
GAATCTGGTGTCTATTTTACCTTCTTTAATGAGCTCAATTATGGTATCGACACCCTGGCATTGCTGGATACCGGTCTTTAATTGCAGGTTGCGGTTGGGCATGAGATCGAGCGGCAGTTCCAGCGGTTTGGCAAATAAGGAAATGGTGGAAAGTATCCCGCCGATGCCCAAAGAACGAGCTGCGGCAGTCATGGTACTTTGCACCCCAGCCGTTTCTACCACTGCATTTACGCCTTTACGCCCGGTTATCTCGCGGATTTTCTTAACTGGATCTTCCTCACCCGAATTGATTATATAATCAGCAACCCCGGCGTTCATAACCGCGTCCAGACGATATTGAGCCAGATCGACGGCAATAACAGTTTTGGCTTCAAAAACCTTTTTAGCCAATATGCATGCGCACATACCCACCGGGCCCACTCCAAATACCGCTATGGAATCTCCTTTTTTAACCTCAGCGTTGGTTATGCCAAACCAGGCTGTTCCCAGCATATCTCCCGCCAGCAGCACATCTTCTTCCACCAGGCCTTCGGGAATATGCTTCATGGTCTGTAAGGCAAAAGGTATTCTAATATACTCAGCCAGCGCACCGGGTAAATGTTTAAAGTTTCCGTAACATCCGCCGTACGTGCAAAAACTTGGATATCCGCTTTTGCACATCTCGCATTCATTACAAATCGCCCCGGGCAGGCAGGTAACTCGATCGCCTACTTTAAATCCTTCAACCGCCGACCCGAGTTCAACGATTTCCCCGCAAAATTCATGACCAAGCGTTATCGGGTATTTAACAAACGGAATGTGTCCTTCTAAAATATGAATATCTGATGTACAGGGGGTAGCCAACGTAACTCTTAAAATTACGTCACCCGGCTCTTGAATCTGCGGCACTGGCATATCATCCAGACTAAATTGGTGCGGTCCATGGTAAACCAGAGCTTTCATTGTCTTTTCTGTCACCAAAATCCCTCCTTTTTTCTAAGGATCGTTATACTAATCAAAATTATGCCCTATATGTTCATATAAGAATAGGGGGCAATTCGCGAATTGCCCCCAACGCCTTACTAAAATGATTCCTAGTCTTCTTTGATACCAGCCAGGAATCTGGCCAATTTCTTCTTGCCTTCAAGATCATAGCCGCCAAAAATAGCTATATCTTCCATGATCGGAGATCCACCGCCATGTACACCGGCTACCAGCAGAGCTGCACCGACTTCGCCGGTCAGGATGTCGCTGGCCAGCGCAAAGGCCCGATAAGCATTCTCTTCAGATACGCCCGCACGACGTTTGGAATATTTACGGACGAAATCTCCGACAACCGGATTATTATATTCCTTGGACAGCGGCAAGGTTGCCGGCAGACCACCGGAAATATCACAAAGTGTATCATATTCACTGTACATATGGTGACCGGCATGACGTCTGCCTACATTGGCGTAAATCATGTTCGGAATTTGCGTTCCTGAAGGAGCCTTGGTGGATTTCACACTAGCCGTAAAACCTGCTGCGAAAACCAGTTCGGCAACGCTTATCAATTCAACCAGTTTATCTCTGGTATGCTCAGTCTTGGCAACATTATTGTAATCAGCCAGCAGAGCAGCCGTTCCCAGGATAACATCGCCGATACCAGGTTTACAGCCACAATAGCTGTGTCTGTGATAAAGAGCAAATAACAGTGCCAGCATACCACCCATATCCGTTTCACCGTTGAGGAAGATTCTGTCATTGGGAACAAAAACATGATCAAAAACGGTCATACTTTCAATATCAGCCAGATCAGTATAAGGAGCATAGAGATTTTCATCTCTCTCCAGAGAAATGGCCTGACGGGCAATCAGATATACACCTTCGGTGTCAGCCGGAATTGCAAAAGC
>CAZRMB010000490.1:0-1875 GCA_964600925.1 uncultured Syntrophomonas sp. | reverse complement strand
GAAAACAGCTCTCGTCCCTTTCGGGGAGGAGAGTTTTTTGTATATACAATTTTTTGCTCAGAGCGGCAAGGAGGATATGATGGAGAAGAATTACCAATTTGATTTAATTGAGGAAAAATGGCAAAAGCACTGGGAAGAAAATAAAATTTTCAAGACCTATGAAAACGCTGATTTGCCCAAATACTATACACTGGAGATGTTCCCCTACCCATCCGGCAATCTGCATATGGGTCATGTCCGCAATTATGCGATTGGAGACGTCGTCGCCCGTTTTAAAAAGATGAAAGGTTTTAATATTCTTCATCCCATGGGCTTTGATTCTTTTGGCCTGCCGGCTGAAAACGCCGCCATCAAGCATGGTGTTCCTCCTGCCGAATGGACCTACGCCAATATTGAAAATATGAAAAAGCAATTGAGAACCATGGGGATCAGCTATGATTGGGACCGTGAAGTGGCTACCTGCAAACCTGATTATTACAAGTTTACCCAGTGGATGTTCCTCAAGCTTTATGAAAACGACCTGGCTTATAAAAAAAGCGCGGCAGTAAACTGGTGCCCTTCCTGCCAGACCGTACTTGCCAATGAGCAAGTAGTGGACGGAGCCTGCGAGCGCTGTGAAACAGTCGTGGAAAAGAAAAAGCTCAGCCAATGGTTTTTCAAAATAACCGATTATGCGCAAAGACTGCTTGATAATTTGGAAGTACTGCCGGGCTGGCCGGAAAAAGTAAAAACCATGCAGCGCAATTGGATCGGCCGCAGTGAAGGCTGCGAATTCGATTTGGCCATCGAAGGCCGGGAAGAAAAAATGACGGTTTTCACCACCCGCCCGGATACGGTATTTGGTGTTACTTATATGGTTCTGTCCCCCGAACATCCGCTGGTGGATATTATTTCTGCCGGAACGAAACAGGAAAGCACAGTCAAAGAATTCGTCCATCGCATGCAGTTTATCAGCGATGTGGCCCGCACCTCTACAGACACGGAAAAAGAAGGGGTCTTTACCGGGGCTTATGCCATCAACCCCATGAACAATGAAAGAATCCCCATCTGGATTGCCAACTACGTATTGATGGATTACGGCACCGGCGCCATCATGGCTGTCCCAGCGCATGATGAGCGTGACTTTGAATTTGCCCGTAAATATGATATCCCCATCCGGGTTGTTATCAAGAGTAAAGATTCACCGGCTGATGACAGCCAAATGACTGAAGCCTATACCGGTCCCGGGAACATGGTCAATTCCGGTGAATATGACGGACTCGCCTATGAAGACGGCAAGAAAAAAATCACTGCATATATGGAATCCATTGGAATCGGTAAAGCTACCATCAACTTCCGTCTGCGTGACTGGCTGATATCCCGCCAGCGCTACTGGGGTGCACCCATCCCCATGATTTATTGTGATGATTGCGGTGCATTGCCGGTACCTGAAAAAGATCTGCCGGTATTGCTGCCTGAAAACGTGGCTTTCAAACCCAGCGGCGAATCACCGCTGACCTATGTGCAGAGTTTTTATGAAACCGTATGTCCCTGCTGCGGCAAGCCCGCCCGCCGGGAAACAGATACCATGGATACGTTTGTTTGTTCATCGTGGTATTTTACCCGTTACTGTGATCCGAATAACTCGGAACTGCCATTTGCCAAAGACAAAACCGATTACTGGATGGCGGTCGATCAATATATCGGCGGCGTTGAACATGCCATATTGCACTTGATGTATGCGCGTTTCTTCACCATGTTTTTACATGACATTAAAATGCTTTCCGTTGAGGAGCCCTTTACCAACCTTTTAACGCAGGGTATGGTGCTGAAAGACGGCAGTAAAATGTCAAAAACCAAAGGGAATGTAGTAAGTCCCGAGGAAATCATTAAATC
>CAZRMB010000489.1:0-1877 GCA_964600925.1 uncultured Syntrophomonas sp. | reverse complement strand
CCTGGATCTTTTCCTGGCATAATTTTATGATCCCCTTTTCCATGCTGTGGATGATAATCATACTGCTGTGCCTGATCACCATCATGCAGACGATAAATAGAGAACAGATCTCCCGGCGGGAAAAACTGCTGGTCAAACTCCCCTTCAGTGTTTACTTTGGCTGGATAACAGTAGCTACCATCGCCAATGCGACAGCCCTTTTGGTCAGCTTGAAATGGACCGGTTGGGGCATTGCAGAATCGATCTGGGCGGTTATCATCATTATTGTCGGGATGCTGATCGGGGCTGCTACGACCATCAAAAACCGGGATATTGCCTATGGATTGGTAATTGTTTGGGCTTACATCGGTATTTATATCAAACACACTTCGGCCGCTGGTTTTGCCGGACAGTACCCGGCCATAATCAATACCGTGATCGCCTGTATTGTACTGATGCTGGCGGTATTGGCATATGTTTTTATTACTAGATCAAAAAGCACATAAACAGCATCGGCAGATAAATCTGCCGGTCTGAAACCCTGGGAGCAGGAGGGGTTGGGGGAAATGAAAATAAGATGGTATGGAACTGCAACTGTAAATTTCATTCATGATAACGGCTCTATCCTGTTTGATCCCTTTATAGCGCGTAATCCCCGGCTGGACTGCGGGTCAGCAGAAGAATTAGCCGGTCTGGGGGATATATTCATAACTCACGGACATTTGGACCATGCTTCAGATGTTCCGCTAATTTCTGCCATGGGTAACAGAAGGGTGTTTTGTTCCCCGGAAACAGCAAAGATTTTAAGCGCAGAAGGAATAGCGACTGAATTGATCGTTGCTGTAAAACCAGGGGATGTCATTAAAAATGGTCCCTTCACGATCAAAGTATTAGCAAGCCAACATTGTCAGTCTGATCCGATATTAATCATAAAAACTCTTACCAGCCCACGTATGCTGAAGCATTCCAAAGCTGTCCTGCCGATGATAAAGGAACATTTAAAATTCAAAATGGGAAACGTCCTTGCCTATCAAATTCAGGCGGGGGATAAAACAATTCTGCACTTGGGAAGCTTGAATCTTTCAAACGATGAGGTTTACCCGGAAAAAGTTGACGTGCTGACGATTCCTTTTCAGGGGAGAGCGGATGTAAGTGTCTATGCCTCACAGTTTGTGCAAAGAATCAAGCCAAGAGCCGTATTTCTCCACCACTTCGACAACACCTTCCCGCCCATTTCCAATAACATTAACTACCGTGAATTCGTAAAATCAGTTCAGCAATTGTTTCCTGATATGAATATAATTATTCCAAACTATCGAGAGCCGCATTTGGTCTAGCACTCGTATTACTTCAGTATGCAATCCGGAAAATCGAGGTTAAAAATTGCCGCCTTCTGTGGTATTGTTAAGAAAGCTCGAGGAAATAGCGGGGTGAGGCCCCGCTATTTTGATATAATCGTTAGTAATTGGAGGAGGTGTGATATGGAACAAAAACTTAAAAACCAAATCGCCTGGCTGGAAAGTCTTGAAAAAGGAGCCGCAGAAGGCCTGGATATTGACATCCTGCGAGCCGGAATAATCGAAGATCGTAAATACTTCCAGCATGAACGGCTGATCCATCTTATCGTTACGATGACCGTAAGCATGATTTTGATTTTTGTTTTTTACATATTTTTTTCTCTGCAAAACACGTTATTCGGAATATTGTTCCTTTTGTTGCTGGTCCTGGACAGCGCCTATCTGATCCATTACTTCCGCCTTGAAAATGGGGTGCAGAAGTTATGGGAAATTGAACAGCGCCTTTTTGCCAAATATTAATGAGCTATTCGATTTTGTTGGTCCGTCGCCAGATCTTCATTTCATCGGCCGCTTTGATTAGTTCGTCCCGGAACTGGGGAT
>CAZRMB010000488.1:0-1877 GCA_964600925.1 uncultured Syntrophomonas sp. | reverse complement strand
CTGTTCAGTTCGCTGGATAAATTTGATTCCGGCTGCGGCTGGCCCAGCTTTACCAAACCAGTGCGGGAAGAAGCACTGGCGGAGAAAAGTGATGTGACTCATGGCATACGCAGGACGGAGGTGCGCAGCCAACAAGCCGATTCCCATCTGGGACATGTATTCAATGACGGCCCGGCCCCCTCCGGTCTGCGCTATTGCATCAACTCCGCCGCCCTGCGATTCATTCCGGTGGAGGAGATGGAAGAAGCCGGCTATGGCGAGTACTTATCCCTGTTTAAAATATAAAACTGAAAGAATTTCCGAGTATATATCTTAGCAAACATTTTTAACAGCCTTTTCATATAACAGTGGCCGCTCAATCCCTCGTGAGGTTTATGCTTTAGTAGAGCGCAGGGGGTAAGGCGGCAGCCGTGCGCTGAAACGGAACGACGCCAAGAGATCTTACAAATTAAGCTAGATATGCGTTACCCAAAGACGAAGAGTAACAGCTTAAAATAAAATTCCGAGGAATCAAATGAGAGGATATACTACAACTTCAGCAAGTCAAAAGACCGGCCCCAAGCGGGCTAATGCATAAACCTCAGAAAACAATTCAAAATCAGGAAAACAAAACAGCCCCTGCCATATGACAAGAGCCGCTTTTAGTAATTTACATCCTATTTAAACACCACCGGAATGATCACTTTATTTTGGTCAGAGCCGTCCTTCATGCTCACTTCAAAAACTTCCAACTGTCCTTTTTTACCTGTGCCGGGAGACTTGAACTGAATCTCGGCAGAATAGTCGCCCCGTTCTGGGGCTCCCATACTGGCATTGGTAAACCCGGAGGCCAGGATATTGCCTTGGTCATCCTTTAAACGATAACTGACGGTAGCTTCAAAGACCATGGCGCTGCCGGCAATTTTCATCGGGCTGCTGACAACTTGACCATCAATCGGTTCAGTCACCCAGATCAACGGTTGTTGCACCAATGACATCTGGCGGCTGAAAGGCTGTTCGTACAATCCTACATGTCCCCACCAGTCCATGGCATTTTCAGCCTTGCCGTCGACTGTAAAGGATACTTTAATAATGTTGGGGAATTCAGTCAGGGTGTTGACAATGCTGGCTATGCCCAATGCTTCTCCGCTGGACCCGACGTTGGCATGAAGTACTTCAGCAGAAAAATCAACTGTCGCCACTCCCTGCTCGTCGATCTTAACCCCCAAAACCTTGGTGTCCTCAGGCAAAACCTTATAAGCTCCTTCCGTTGTCGGGGTTCCCTTGATCAACTCTTCGACGGCAGTCTTGGGCATATTGTCAGTCTTTTTCAGGGTATGAATCTCACGCACCAAATAACTATTGGATTGTGAATCTTTTAAATAATAGACCACCACGCTGGTATCTTCAGCAATCGGTACCGGAGTTTTGCCCTTATCTTTGTTTTTGTTGATCAAATCACAACCTGATGCCACAAACAATAATGTTATCAACAGCAGGAGTCCAATGAACTTATCAAATCGTTTCATTGAAAAAATACCTCCTATGAATTTCTCCTATAATCATAATATAAACCATTCAGGCAAAACCTTGCATCTTGCTTGTATTTAATTACGCTAACTTATACAATTTTATTAATATAATTTATATAAATGTATCGTTTTACGCAGGAGAGGAGTCCGAAATATGGCCGTTGCAAGTGAATTCAAAGCTTATGCAAAGAAGCTGGGTTTCCCCGAATCTGAAACGATGGGGCGGATTTTAGCTGTATTGTTCCCGGATGAGTCCGGACGAAAGATTGTCCAGGCCTTACATAAACCGGCCAAACTTGACGAACTGGCTGAAATGACCAACATACCCATCGATGAACTGAAGGAAATGACCAACCACCTGTATAA
>CAZRMB010000487.1:0-1892 GCA_964600925.1 uncultured Syntrophomonas sp. | reverse complement strand
AACTGCTCGATCCCATACTCCGTGGCTACATACTGGACCAGGGAACGGGGCAGGGTTACGATCGTACCCGGTGCCATGGTTGGCGTGATCCGGGAATGGAGATTGCCCCCTTTGTCCGTATAGGTTGAGTCAATGCAGATGATCCCCTTCCCGCCGCGGGAATTGAATGCCCCCATGATAAAATCAAGCTGTCCGCCGGTACCGGAGACTTGCCTGGTGCCAACGCTTTCTGAGGCGACCTGGGTAAACAGATCTATGGAAAGGGCGTTGTTTATGGCTACCACCTTTTCATTTAAAGCAACGACACGCGGATCATTGGTGTAGTTGACCGGATAAATGGCACATACCGGATTGTTGTCCAGGAAGTCATACAGCTTCTGGGTGCCTAGCGCAAAGGTGTAGACCATTTTATTTTTGTCGATGGTTTTTTTGGCACCGGTGATCAGGCCTTTATCATAAAGATCAACACAGGAGTCCATCATCATCTCGCTATGGATACCCAGGTCTTTTAAATTACTGTCAGCGATCAGCGCACCGACCGCATTGGGAAGTCCGCCAATGCCGAGCTGCAGACAGGCACCATCTTCGATTTCATTGATCAGCAGATTGGCTATCTTCTGCTCGTTTTCCGTCGGGACTGCCGGAGGAAGCTGTCGCAGCGGGATATTGTTGCCTTCCACCACATAATCTATCTGGGAAATATGGATCGATTCCTGATTGCCGCCCAAACAGACCGGCACCGTATTATTCACTTCAACAATTTTAATTTTGGTTTTTGTCATTATTGCCGGAGTAATTGAGTTGGACGGACCCAGATTAAAATAACCGCGCGCATCCATGCTGCTGACACTGAAAAAACCAACGTCAATATTGTAGTATTTTTTAATGATGCGGGAACCTTGATGATAAGTATTGGGGATATAATTGCACAGGTTGTGGTCATGCAATTTGCGGGATACGATACCGAAATGCAGATCCGTTAATATAAAATGTTCCCTTTTAAGGTCAGCTAAAACTACCTGAGGCGGTGAGGTATAGCACACTCCGGTGACTCTAACATCCTGCAGTTCGTTGACGCGTTTGGCCAGGGCTTCATCCAGTGCCTGCGGAAACATCGTAAATTCCCCATAGGCGACTTGATCTCCTGATTTGACCATGGCCGCAGCCTGTTCAGCGGTAATTTTCTTCTGATCATATTGCCATTGTATAATATCTCCCATCCCGGTCACACTCCTTATTCAAAATATTCTGTATTTTTTGCCAAGAATTTAATTTCAGAAGATTACATTATAATAGTAATATAATATTTGACATTATAATACTCGCTTGTGCAAATTATAACAAGCTATTGACGGGAGAAATTAAAACTGTTTAATTGCATTAGTATAGGACGGGAAAGGAGTAATGGCACATTGTTCAAGATTGCAGATCATAAACTGCTGCTGATCTATCTGGTCATTGTCAACATTATTTGTTTGTGGCTGTTTTTTGTGGATAAAAAGCGCGCCCAAAGCGGCAGGTACAGAATAAGGGAGCGCGATCTGTTTTTATGGGCGCTGGTCGGGGGAGCACCGGGGGGCTGGCTGGGCATGTATCTGTTTCGCCACAAGACCCGGCACTTTAAATTTATATTTGGGTTTCCGCTGATCATTTTGTTGCAGCTGGGAATAATTTATTACATATATTTATATTAGATAAACCTTGATGGCAGTTCCCGCAGACTTTGTTTTCTAAGGCTGCGGCATGAAAGACTTGGTCCAAGTATGCCTTGCACAAACAGCCTTATTATGATAACATATTTTCTGCAACGAACGCGGAGCCGTGGTGTAGCGGTTAACATGCCGGCCTGTCAAGCCGGAGAGCGTGGGTTCAAATCCCATCGGCTTCGCCAT
>CAZRMB010000486.1:0-1893 GCA_964600925.1 uncultured Syntrophomonas sp. | reverse complement strand
GCCACTCGACGGTGGATGTCGTGTTGAAACACTATTTCCGGCCCGGGCGGGACGCGTTCAAGACGGCGCTGGAAACAGCTATGCCGCACATGTTGACTGGCGGGGAGAAGTCAGAAGACGGAGATCAGAAGACTGAAAACAGAGAGCAGAAGCCGGACGAAAACATGCAGAAAATGCTCAAAAAGATACAAGGGCTTCTCGAGTACGGCGAGGATATGGAAAAGGCGGCAATTCTCCGGCGACTGACAGAGATCGCGAAGGAAATGACCGCCCAGCTTCGACAGGATCAGGACCGGCAGAACGCATCGCTGGCGGCATAGTTTAAGAAAAAGGATGGGCGGGAAAATCCCGACCATCCTGCGGCGGCCTCGGAGAGACGCGCCCTACTTCGGCAGCTGAGCTTCGAGGTGTTTGGCGGGTTCGCCGTCGGCCCAGAGATTCAAAATCTCCAGCCGGGTCTGGTTGACCGCGTCAAACATTTGTTTGGCTTCGTCACCGGTGACGGCTTTGTCGGCCAGCATCGGATCAATGAGCGCCACAAGTTCGGTCAAGTGAATGACCGTTTTGCGGACTTGCGCGATCTGCGCGGCCGTCTTTTTGGACAGCATGATGCGCTGGATAGCGGCGGTGAGCACTTTGGCAACGATTTGTTCCAAGGGCAGTAACTTAAACAGCGACAGCCCCAGTTTGATGAGCATTGTATGCAGCATAATGATTCCTCCTTATACTAAGAGGCTGAATCAACCGTGGCTTGTTGCGCTGGTGCTCCAGTGCGCCGGGGAAACTCAAATGTCAGCGCACAAATGAGGCAATGGTTTTCAGCACCGTGAGCAAGCCTTGCGGGTTGGTGGAGAGAAAAACAACAAGCGCCGTCAAAAGAACGAGGCTCCATTTTTCAAGCTTGGTGACGCGGCCATTGGTTTTGCTGGCCTGTGCGTGGATAGCCTCAAGTTTTTCGTCGATGCGGTCGAAGCGCTGCTGGCAACCGTCCGGTAGCGAGCAGCCGCAGGTGCCGGGTGTCAGGTGCCGGGTGTCAGGGGAAGATTTCATAGCCTTATCCTCAAGGAATGATGGCAGTGATAAGGCCGTTGGAAATGACCAGGGTGTTGCCGGCCTGAATGACGCGGTTGGTAGTGATACCGGTTGTGCGCAATAGATAACGCCCATCGGCATAACCTTTGTTTACAATCCCCAAGGCATCTGTGGGATTTTCTGTGACATGCCACTTTACCCCTGCCGCCCCGGTCAGTTCGCCGGTCTCAAAATTAATGCGCGTGTTGTATCCAAGCTGCATGATGTTATCGGGCGAAATCAGGAGACCGTCGCTGATATCCTGCCCGAAAAACAAGGCATCGCTGTGCGACGTTGAAAATTGCAGCCCGTCCTGAAAACTCAGCGTTTTGAAATAGCCGTGATGCGCTTCACTGTCCTTGGCGTAGATTTGGAGTGCGCCATTGGTTGCAGTGAGGCTTTGGGCAAACGTGAGCGATTGAGTTGAAGAGGCACCAGCAATCATGTATTTGCCGTCGGCAAACCCGCGACTGATAATCGCTTCGGGATACGGCAGAACCTGATCGATCTGCCAGCCCCCGGAAAGCATGTGTTCGCCAAAATCAACAGCATCGCCCTCGTCGGTCTGATAAATTCCAAACTCATGAATAATCAGATCCCCGATTTGCAAGCCTATGTCTTTGCTGGCAGAAATTTTTAAAACCTCCTGCCCAACATCAATAATGAAAAAATCGTAGTCTCCGGCCCACGGTATATTTGCACGGAACATCCCCGCCGTGGAGGTAAGGGAAGATGCAAAGGTCAGCGGAGCGGTTATTTGGCGGGAACCGTCGGTGTAAACGGCCTGCGGGTCGGAAACGTGAATTTCCAAGGATTGGACGC
>CAZRMB010000485.1:0-1893 GCA_964600925.1 uncultured Syntrophomonas sp. | reverse complement strand
GACAGGCTGACCCGGTTAAAAGGTATCTTCATGGTCCTGTTTCCTTTCCTCTTCACAACTGATGCGGTTGCCGGCTGCCAGCATAATCTGGTTGGCATAATGCAATGATTCAAATGTCCCGGCATCGGTCCATTGGCCGGGAAGAATATTGTATTGCAGACAATTTCTTTGTATGTAATCGTTGTTCACCGAAGTGATCTCATATTCTCCGGACGCAGCAGGTTGGAGCGTGCGAATGATATGAAATACCTCCTGGTCATACATGTAGATTCCGATCACCGCATAAGCGCTTTTCGGTTGGGCAGGCTTTTCTTCAATTTCAATGATTTTCAACTCATCCAGGGCGGCGATACCATAACGCTCCGGATCTTCCACCCGCCGCAGCAACACCCGGGCACCGCATTCCTGGCGGGCAAATTCCTCCACAAAAGGTTTAATACTATATGTAGCCACATTGTCAGCCAAAATAACCACCAGGCGATGGCCGGCTGCAAATGATTCTGCCAACAACAGAGCATGGGCGATTCCCAGCGCTTCTTCCTGCACCTTGAAAGTAAAATCACAGCCAAACTGCTTGCCACTGCCTAATAATCTGACGATCTCCCCCATATGTTCCTGACTGGTAATCACCATAATATCTGTAATGCCTGCCGACACCAGCTGCTTTACGGGGTTATAAATCATCGGTTCATAGCCAACCGGGAGCAAATGTTTATTGGTCACTTTGGTCAATGGATGCAGCCTGCTGCCTTTTCCTCCGGCCAGAATTACGCCCTTCATTGCTTCACCTCATTGTTTACCTGTTCAAGCCATTGCCGGTTTTGCAAATACCAGGAAACCGTCTCCCGGATACCTTGCGCAAATGACATTTGTGGGTTCCAGCCCAACTCATTTCTAATTCTGGTCGTATCAATTGAATAGCATCGATCATGCCCTTTACGATCTTCGACATGGGTGATCAAGCTCCGACTAATAGGTGTAAAGCTATTGTCATCTTGTACCAGTTGATTTTCAAGCTCTGCAAGAACAGTGTTGACAATATCAATATTGGGAATTTGAAAATTGCTGCCAATATTATATACTTCCCCTATTTTTCCGGATCTAATTATTGTATCAATGGCAGCGCAATGATCCCCAACATACAACCAGTCTCTCCTCTGCCTCCCGTCTCCATAAACCGGAATCATTTTTCCGCTTAAGGCATGGGTAATCACCAAAGGGATCAGTTTTTCCGGAAACTGTCGGGGTCCATAATTGTTGGTACAGCGGGTAATGATGACCGGCAGTTGATAGGTACGATAATAAGCCTGGACTAATAAATCTGCTGCTGCTTTTGAAGCCGAATAGGGACTGCTGGGATGCAAAGGACTGGCCTCCGTAAAGAGATCATTGTGGTTGGCAGATCCATAAACTTCATCGGTGGAAACCTGCAGAAACAAATCAATGCCGAATTTACGAGAAGCCTCCAATAACACCTGGGTTCCCATTACATTGGTGCGAATAAATATACCCGGGTCGAGGATGCTGCGATCCACATGGGACTCAGCCGCGAAGTGAATGACTTTTTGGGGGCGATAGCGGGCAAAAACCTCCTGCACGGCATCAATATCACATATATCCGCCCTGATAAAGTGGTAATTGTTTTGCGTTGCGTTTTTCTCAGGATATGGATGAGTACCGGCATAGCTTAGATTGTCGAGATTCACGACGGTTATCTGATCATCATTCCTGCTCAGCAGAAGATCAACAAAATGTGAGCCAATAAAACCTGCTCCGCCCGTAATCAAATAGGTTTGTTTCAAAATCATTCACCACCTGATTATACTTATTGAACCATATAATGCAAAAACTGCCCAGTAAAGAATTGGAGGGAAATGTTACTTTCCCTCCAAT
>CAZRMB010000484.1:0-1898 GCA_964600925.1 uncultured Syntrophomonas sp. | reverse complement strand
ATAGTGGGGAATTTTATTTGCAACTTTGTCCTATTTCATTATGCAACAAACACCCGAATATTTTCAGCGATCATTAATGTCCAGGTAATCTTTTAATGTGACAATGCTTGTATAGGCCGGCCTTATTATTTTATCGGCATTGACAAGTTCCTCCAGACGGTGCGCACTCCAGCCTACGATCCTGGCGATGGCAAACATGGGGGTATATAACTCGGTGGGAATATCCAACATGCTGTAAACAAATCCGCTATAAAAATCCACATTGGCACTGACTCCCTTGTAGATTGGCCGTCTTTCGGCGATCACTTCGGGAGCAATTCTCTCGATCATGGAATAGAGTTCAAAATCGGACCTTCTGCCCTTGGCATCAGCCAACTTTTCTACAAACCCCTTAAATACTTCTGCACGGGGATCGGAAATAGAATACACTGCATGCCCCATACCATAGATCAGGCCCTTGCGGTCAAAAGCTTCCTTGGCAACAATCTTGGATAAATATCCCCTGACCCCTTCTTCATCCGTAATATCTGTAACATGCGCTTTTATATCTCTTACCATCTCGATAACCTTATTGTTGGCGCCCCCATGTTTGGGCCCTTTAAGAGATGACAAGGCAGCGGCAATGACCGAGTAAGTATCCGTCCCCGCCGAAGTAACGACCCGGGTGGTAAAGGTGGAATTATTCCCGCCGCCGTGTTCCATATGCAGCACCAGGGCAGCGTCCAGCACCTTGGCCTCAACCTCCGAATACTTCATATCAGGCCGTAACATTCTCAATATATTTTCGGCTGCGGAAAGCTTGTCTTCAGGCCTGTGAATATAGAAACTTTCACCGCATTCATAATGATTATAGGCATGATATCCGTAGACAGCCAACATGGGAAAAATGCTGATCAGCGTAAGGCATTGTCTTAATATATTCTCCATTGATAAGTCAGACACCCGGTCATCGTAGGAAACCAGGGTAAGAATACTTTTTGTCAAAGAGTTCATAATGTCTTTACTGGGCGCTTTCATGATTACGTCGCGCACAAAATTTCGAGGCAGGTTTCTGCAGCCTGCCAGCACTTCCTGAAATTCCGCCAATTCATTATTACTGGGGAGAGTACTGAATAACAGCAGATACGCTATTTCCTCAAACCCGTAGCGGTTGTTGTCAACGAACCCTTTGACCAAATCATTGATATTGTAGCCCCGGTAATACAGTTCCCCATCACAGGGAAAACTTTTGCCGCCAATCTCTTCATATGATTTTATTAAAGATATATTGGTAATTCCAGTAATGACTCCCTTGCCGTTTATATCTCTGAGGCCACGCTTTACACCATATTTTTCATACAGGCGGATATCAACCAAATTATTTTGATTACAGATTTTGCTGTACTTTTCGGTATAATTCTTAATCATTTGTTTTTTTATATCATGCATACTCACTCATTCCTCCTCTTCGCAAGGTTATCCGTAAGCGGCAGCGAATTAATTCCAAGAAATATTCTGGTTGTAAACTGTGTTCATATTAGGATTATTTTAGCACACACCGTCAATGGCAGGACGTACCACTTTACCGCATCTTTCTCGTTTTTCTCGCTTTTCATAAACAAAATCCTCCATCTGGTTTTATTTCGCCATCTGAAGGATTTACACAGATTATTTACATTCTCCACGCTAACGTCTCTCTGTATCATATGTTGTATGGATACAGATTATTCTGCTGCCGGCACCTGTAGGTTGGACCCGGTATCAACAAAGCTGGTAACTCCGTTCGTGCTGACCACAATATTTCCGTTCAGGTCTGTCCTATAAACAGCAGCACCAATGTTTCCAAGGTTGTCCAGCGTTTCCCGGTGCGGGTGTCCGTAAGTATTGCCGGCCCCGCAGCAGATAGTAGCCACTTCAGG
>CAZRMB010000483.1:0-1900 GCA_964600925.1 uncultured Syntrophomonas sp. | reverse complement strand
AAAAACAAGCCATTTTTGAGGTCACTTTTAAGTGTTTCATAGACAAAGCTAATACTAAGTGTTTATTTATCTGCAATTTACAAACTGGTTCCATTTTAACTGTATATATTATTCATTCTGTTCTCATCATGGACCGCCTTATAGCATCCTCCTTCCCACCAACTGCCAATACTATCGCCCCGGACATGTCTTACCTTTTATCATTCACAAGCCATCTTATTATTGCAGATCCTTTGCTATAATAATCATTTTGTACACGTTTTGGGTATCTCCTAGAATTAACAAAGGAAATGGATCCAGATACAGTCCCTCATCGAATTCAACCTGAAGACGCCTGATAATATTTTGGGTATTGATTTGACAACCTTAAACAATAAACCTCTTTTATAACTCACTTCCAATTCCGATATGGTCATCGTTACTATCAAATCGGGTACTAAATACACCATGGGTTTTCACCGTTTGTGATCATCCTCTTCTGGCATTATAACAATTCTCTGTCCGAGCCCAATGGAAATAGAGACCGAAGAGAGGACCCTTAGGGTGATCAAGTATTAAAACAGTGAAGTGCAAATCAAAACATGAGAAATGGACAACTGCTCCGGGTAAATATTGTCCATATTTTTACCGGTTATATCGAAGATATTCTCTAATTTCGACACCAATCACTTTAAACAATCTTAAAGTCCATGACCCTAAGGGAAACCATTAAAGCCAAAGGCATCAAGCAATCATGGCTGGCTCAACAAATAGGTGTCAGCGAAGTTACGGTAAGTCACTGGGTTTCCAATAAGAGTATTCCCAAACCTCACCACCAGTTAAAATTGAAGAAAATACTTGGAATATCTAAATCTACTATCCATTCAATCAAATAGTTATCAATGGCAATTAAAAAATCTGAACTTTATGGTTCTTTGTGGGCAAGTTGTGACGAATTAAGGGGAGGCATGGATGCCAGCCAATACAAGGATTATGTGCTGGTCATGCTCTTCCTGAAATATATTAGCGATAAATGGGCAGGGCAACCCTATGCTCCCATCACCATCCCTGAGGGTTCAAGTTTCAGGGACATGGTGGCATTGAAGGGTAAAACGGACATTGGTGACCAAATCAATACGAAAATCATTAATCCCATTGCCGAAGTCAACAAGTTATCAGATATGCCTGACTTCAACGATGCCAGTAAACTGGGCAGCGGAAAGGAGATGCAGGACAGGTTAACCAACCTTGTTGGTATTTTCGAAAATCCCGCGTTGGACTTCAGCAGGAACCATGCTGAGGGGGACGATATTCTTGGTGATGCATATGAGTACCTGATGCGGCATTTTGCCACCGAAAGCGGCAAGAGCAAAGGACAATTCTATACCCCTGCCGAAGTCAGCCGAACCATGGCAAAGATTATCGGTATCAACACCATTGAAGCCGATGCTGAAGTAACAGTATATGATCCGACCTGTGGTTCAGGGTCTCTATTGCTTCGGGTAGGTGGTGAATGCAAAGGCAAAGTTGCTCTGTATGGTCAGGAAAAGGAAGCCACTACAGCGGGTCTTGCCAGAATGAATATGATTTTGCATAACAATCCTACGGCTGAAATAAAACAGGGCAACACACTGGCTAATCCTTTGTTTAAAAATGAAGACAAGAGCCTGAAAACCTTTGATTTTGTGGTAGCTAATCCTCCCTTCAGCGATAAGAGATGGAGCAATGGTTTAAGCCTTCCCGACGACAAACCTTATAACCGTTTTTCAGATTACGGTCTGCCTCCAGAAAGAAATGGCGATTTTGCCTTCCTGCTGCATATCGTCCGTTCACTGAAAAGAAACGGCAAGGGTGCATGTATTCTTCCTCATGGGGTCTTGTTCAGGGGAAATGGAGAAGCCGAAATCAGGAAGAACCTCAT
>CAZRMB010000482.1:0-1910 GCA_964600925.1 uncultured Syntrophomonas sp. | reverse complement strand
TAAGTGAGACTTTTGCGTAATTAACTTTTTTCGTTATCATGCAATTTCAAAATGTCATCCTGAGCGTTAGTGAAGGATCTACGGCACTTATGAGATTCTTTGCTATCGCTCAGGGTAACAGTGTTGCATGATTTTTGAATTATGCAAAATCCTCAAGTTAGTAATAATTTAAAGAGGTAAAAAATGCTTAATGAATTTTCTCGAACCGAACTCTTGATAGGGAAAGAGGCACTTGTCAAACTTGCCAAAAGTCATGTAGCAATTTTCGGCATCGGCGGAGTGGGTAGTTATGCGGTGGAAGCTTTAGCCAGATCGGGGGTTGGCAAACTGACGCTGGTGGATCATGATGAGGTTAGTCTCACCAATATCAATCGCCAGATCCTTGCCACCCATAAAACATTAGGTCAACCCAAAGTGGAGGTTATGCGGGAACGCATACTGGACATCAATCCGCAGGCGGAGGTTGAAATACATCAGCGCTTTTATATGCCGGGGGAGGCTGATGACATCCTGGATGGAGCATATGATTACATCATCGACGCCATAGATACGGTTACCGCAAAAATTGACCTGATTGTCCAGGCACAGCAAAGGGGAATTCCCGTCATCAGTTCCATGGGTGCAGGCAACAAACTTGATCCGAGCCGATTTGAAATCGATGATCTTTATAATACCTCTGTTTGTCCGCTGGCTAAAGTAATGCGCAGAGAGCTTCGCCAGCGCGGAGTCGCCTCGCTCAAAGTGGTCTATTCCCGGGAAGAACCGGTCAAGCAACGGGAAAACGAGGAAAGTGCTTCTGACCGTGACTGTGAATCCTGCATAAAAAGTGAAGCTTGCTCAGGCAAACGCCGTGTTCCAGGCAGTATAGCTTTTGTTCCGTCGGTGGCGGGCTTGCTCCTGGCCGGGGAAGTGGTTAAAGATCTGATCAAACCGATATGATAGGAATAAAACGCAAGAAATGATTTGAGGAGGTAAATTAATGTCCAGAATTGCAGCGAATCTGACTGACCTGATCGGGAATACACCTTTATTGGAACTAGGCAATTTCAATCGACAGCAGGAACTGCAGGCCCGTCTGATTGCCAAATTGGAGTATTTCAACCCGGCCGGCAGTGTCAAGGATAGAATTGGTTATGCCATGATCAAAGATGCTGAAGAGAAAGGCCTGCTGCATTCGGAATCAGTGATCATCGAACCTACCAGCGGTAATACTGGAGTTGGCCTGGCCTTTGTTGCGGCCGCTAAAGGCTACCGTCTGATTATCGTTATGCCAGACAGTTTCAGCGTGGAACGCCGCACCCTAATGAAGGCACTGGGGGCTGAATTGGTGCTGACTCCGGGGGCCCTGGGAATGGTTGGCGCAATTCAGCGAGCCGATGAATTGGCTGCAGAAATCAAAAACTCTTATATACCGCAGCAGTTTAAAAACCCTGCCAACCCGGAAGCCCACCGGCAAACGACCGCTGAGGAGATCTGGCGTGATACCGATGGACAAATAGATATTTTTGTAGCGGGCGTTGGTACCGGCGGGACGATAACCGGGATTGGCGAAGTATTAAAACGATATAAGCCGGATGCGCAGATCGTTGCCGTAGAACCCTTTGATTCCCCGGTGCTTTCAGGCGGAGAGCCGGGCAATCACGGACTTCAGGGGATCGGCGCGGGAATGATCCCTGAAGTTTTGAATGTCAGTATTCTGGATGAGATTTTCAAAGTAAAAACGGAAGAGGCCTATCAGACAGTTTATCAGCTTGTCAAAACGGAAGGCTTGTTGGTGGGCATTTCCTCGGGAGCAGCTGCCTATGCTGCCGCCCAAATCGCCAAACGTCCCGAGAACAAAGGCAAGACGATTGTCGCATTGCTGCCGGACAGCGGGGAACGCTATCTGTCTACACCGCTTTTTCAGTAAG
>CAZRMB010000481.1:0-1918 GCA_964600925.1 uncultured Syntrophomonas sp. | reverse complement strand
ACTCGGCTGCATTATATATTGCGATGTGGTTATTTGGTGGCTTTATTATCCAATTTACCGTAGCGGTCATTGAACTGAGAGAAGGTGCTTTGACCGGAGGAAATGTATTTTTATTCTTTGCCGGATTCTTTATGCTGACGGGAGCGATGAACGACGTGGTTGGCTTTTTCGCCGCCATGAAGGGAATTGAATTGCAAGGTACGGTAAACGGATATGGCTGGCTGGTTTTAACGATTGCCCTTATGAGCTGGACGCCGGCCTATTTAAAAACAGCCCCCGCGGTATTTAGTATTACGGTAGTTGATCTCGTGATCATGGCATGGTGTGTTACATTTCTCAAGTTGGGAATGGCGCTGCCCATCCTCGTCCCCATCGCTGCCTATACGGCACTGTTTGCGGTCGTCGGAGCTTTGTGGTGCGCCGCTTCATTTATCCTGAATCCAGCCTTCGGCAAGGAAGTCTTACCGCTCGGCAAAAAATTGATGAAATAAGAGTTATTATACGAATAAAATATACCCGCCATCCTCGGCGGGTTATTTTATTGCCAATGATGGGTTTGGTATTATTGACTTCCTATATTATAAAAAGTAAATTAATTTTTAGACAGTACGGAAAAGTTTCCAGTGTGCTCAACCGGATTGATAAAGGAGAATATATATGCCTGAAAAAATCTGCTACGTAACCAGCAAGGAACCGTTTGAATATACGCTTTCTATTATCAGCGGAAAATGGAAGCTGAAAATCATTTATGTTCTTGTCTGCAAAGGCACCGTCAGATATGGGGAATTCAAAAGGAGCATAGACGGAATCACTCATAAAATGCTCAGTTCTCAATTGGACGAACTGGAAAAAGAAAAGATCATCTCCCGAGTCGAATATCCGCAGGTACCGCCTAAAGTTGAGTACTCGCTGAGTGAAAAAGGCCAAAGCCTGATGCCGCTTGTAACATTCATGTGCAACTGGGGAACTGAACATCGTCAGGATTCATGATTCTTGCCGGATGGGCATACACGCTTTCGGGGTTAGTATCTTACAAAAAAGTGCATACTTTTATCCTGCCGCAACTCCATTATAATAAGTGCCATAAGATATGTTTCGATCGAAAGGAAGATAACCATGATCATCGACGGGCACTCACATGTAACTTTACCGGTGGAAGAACACATTCGGGCCATGGATCAGGCAGGAGTCGATAAAACCATCCTGTTTTCCACTACGTTTCATCCGGAAACTGCACATAATACGCAGGAAATAATGAACTCCATGCAGTATCTTAATGACTTGCTCGCCGGGAAAAAAGGCTCAATGATTGAAGCCCGCCAAAAAGCCATCGCAGAACTGTTTGCTGCAATTAGCCGGTATCCGGACCGCTACATCGGATTCGGCGCAACGCCTGCCGGTTTGGATTTGGATTCCACCATGCAGTACGTCAACGACAACATCTATAAAAACCGTTTGGCGGGCATGGGAGAATTCACCATGGGCAGCAATCAGGCGCATCTCATGGAAAATATATTTGCTGCCTCTGCAGAGTTTAACAACCTGCCGGTCTGGATACATGCGTTTTTTCCTTTTACCCTGCAGGACATAAAAGATGTAGCGGTGATGGCCAAGAAGTACCCCAGCACACCGGTTATTCTGGGGCATCTTGGCGGCAGTAACTGGATGGAAACCATGAAGCTGGCTACGGAAATTCCCAACCTGTATCTGGACACGTCTGCCTATTACGCAACTTTTATTTTGCAAACAGTCATCAACGAGATTCCTGAAAAATGCATTTTCGGTGTAGACCGGCCGTTTGGGGATCTTGAATTATCTAAACAGGCCATCCTGAAGCTTTCCCAAACCCCTGCGGTTGCTAACGCTGTTTTGGGTGACAACATTGCCGGAATACTGAAGCTATAACTAAACATCAGAA